>CAYXLY010000013.1:0-21839 GCA_964466005.1 uncultured Spirochaetaceae bacterium
CAGGTCGTCTTCCAGTCTCTCGATCGAGGCTTCGCTCATGTCTGGTTTCCTCCGATTGCTACGCTTTGACGCTTTGCATCCTCCATGCCACGGGTCGTTCGAGGGCTGGGGCTCGAGACACGACGAGAAGGCCCGAGAGATCCGTCTCGGGCGTGGTCTTCGACCCATCAGGGAGTCCAGAATGGAGAAACGACACGCGAGAGCGACCCGGCCTCGGTCCGCGCCGCCGCCGCGGCCTCCATCCGGATGCGCGGCAGCAGGACGCGGTCGCGGATCTCCGGCCAGACATAGCGTCTGGCCGTCGCTCGTCCGGCCCTCCGGAAGGCCTGCTGATCATCTGGACTTCGACGGAGCCTCTCGTAGAGCGCGATGAACTCCTGCGGCTCGCCCGTCTGGAGGACCAGGGCGTTCTGCCCCGGAACCGCATAATCCTCGCCGGAGCAGCCCGTACAGGCGATTCCCGCGGCGGCCATCGTCTCGAGACCGACCTGGCCGAAGGGCTCGTGGATCCGATTCGCGAGCACCGCGTCCGAGGCGTGCAGGAGCACGCGGTGCGCGTCGGCCTCGAGGGGCGATCGCAGGTGCACCACGTCCGTCTCGTCGAGATCGGAGAGCCCGCGCACGAGCCCGTCGGGGCCTGGGGCCGTCTCTCGCGACCGGACCTCGAGACCCAGCCGGCGAGCCGTGTCGAGGACGATCTCGCCGTAGGCGGAGAGCGCTCCGCGGGCCACCAGCAGGGGGCGTCGCCCTCTGCGCTTGAGCTCGGCCGCCGTCTCGATCGTAGCCAGCCAGGCCTGGTCCGGATCCCACAGGGCCATCTTCGTGAGCAGGAGACGATCGCGGAATCGTTGCCGGATAGCCTCGACCGCCCGGGGGTCGAAGGGAGCGAAGGCCTCGTCCGGCAGCCCGTTGGGGATGGCGAGGGCCTCGACCCCGATCTCCTGCAATCGATGCTTCATGTAGCGACTGACCGTCGTGATTCGAGCGGCCTGCGCGAGGGCCTTCCAGTCGATCCGTTCGAAGCCGACGGTGTCGTTGGCATTCCACAGGAGGCTCACGCGATCGCGGCGGTGGGCCTCGCGGAGGAGCCGGTCGATCCGCAGCACGGCGCGCACGGTCTGCCACTCCTCCGCCATCACCACGGCGTGCTGCCCGGCCTCGAGCGCGGGAAGCAGGACGTGGGTCAGGAGCCGGGCGGGCAGATGAGCGGTGAAGTCGGCCTCCTTGTCGAGCTCGGCCGCATAGACGCTCTCGCGCGCCCGCGCGCTGATCGGCTGACACCAGCGATGGAGGGTGAGTCGTCCCGGTCGCCCGCTGTCGCTCTCCTCGTCCGGTGCGTCCGGATCTCCGACGAACCAGAGATGCACGTCGTGACCGGCCTCGGTCAGCGTCTCGGCGAGTCCATTCACCCGCGCGGCGAGCCCGCCCGCGCGCGAGTACGGATCGGGTCCCTCGAAGGAGAGCAGATGGAGCTGCATCGCGCGGCAGAGCGGCAGGGCAGACCTCGAGGCAGGGCTGGACGCCTCCGCAGAGACGCCCCCGGAAGAAGGCAGGAAGAGAGGAAAGATCTCCGATCCCTCCGGAACCTGCACCGGAGGCTGCACTGGAGAGTGCAATGGAGATGCCAGGATCCCCGCGCGCGACGGGATGCACGAGATCCATCGAGATGCATGAAGACACACGATGAGACGGGCGAGACGTGCGAAATGTCGCATCGATGCACCTCGGGTGTGTCGATGCGTCGACGTCGACGGGGCAGGGCGGTCCCTGATCGTTCAGAGCATGGCATGGCGTTTGCTCTCTTCTCTCTCGAGCATCGATTCGTCGCTTCGCCGTCTTCACGGTCGCCTGGCCGCGAGGTCGTCCGAAGCAGGGGATCCGAGTCCCGAGGAGGAGTCATCGTGGCGGCCCAGGCTGATCTGATCGATCCCGTCGATTCTCTCGCCGTCGCACCCCCGCCGGTCGGGCGACGGCTCTCCGCGCGGCGTCTCCAGGAGGCTCTGGCGACTGCGGCCGAGGCCCTGCTCGCTGGCACTCTCGAGAACCCGGAGGACGTCGAGCGGCGCATGGAGGCCACGATCGAGCTCGAGGAGCGCGACCCCGAGCTGCTCCTGCGCGCCTTCGTCAACGAGCTCGTCTTCCTGCGCGAGGCCCGGGGCTGGCTGCTGCATCCCGGCGAGATCCGGATCGATCGGGAGGGGGAAGACCTGCGTCTCCATGCCCGGCTCGAAGGCGAATGTCTGGATCCGGAGCGGCACCATCGAGCGCCGGTCCCGGCAGCCGCCCGCTCGGCCCTCGACGAGACGACGGCCCGCTCTTCTGGAGCCTCCGCCGTCTCCTCGAGGGCTGCCCGAGGGCGCGAGGGAGCGGGCGCCCAGCGGCGCCCGGAATGAACCCGCTCTGGCGGCCGCGGAACGGCCTTTCCGACGTCCCCGCACGAACGCGTGCGATCGAGGTGGCGCGGAAGAGTGCAGAATGCAGAAGGGCCCGAGGATCCCAGGGCCTGGGAGGTGTGTCATGGACACCGAGGTGAAGGCCTTCATGAGCGGCGAGCCCCTCGCGATCGAGCCGGATGCCCCCGCGCTGGCCGCGCTGGACCTGATGATCGATCACGCGATCCGCCACCTGCCGGTGGTCGATTCCCAGGACGGCGTCTGTGGCGTCCTGACCTTCGACGATCTGCGCGCCGTGCTGCCGATGCCGGTCAGCCTGCGGGTCCCGCCCGGCGTCGAGGATCGAAGGACGGCGGCCGAGATCGTCGTGCGCGAGGTGATGACCTACGCCCCTCGGACGATCTCCTCGGACGCGCCGCTCGAGGAGGCCGTGTCGCGAATGCTGGAGGGACGCATCGGCTGCCTGCCGGTCGTGGACGAGCGGGGCCGCCTCGACGGGATCCTGACGGAGACGGATCTGCTCCAGGCCCTCGCGACGGTCCTGTGGTCGACTCGGGAGGGCGACCCGGGTCTGCCCTGGAGGGTCGGAAGCGGGCGAGCGGGTCGGCTCGGAGAGGGGGCGCCGTGAGACGAGCCGCGCCCGGAGTGAGTCGTCCGGCCCGCCGAGGCGGGCGGCAGGGACTGCCTGGCCTGCTGCTGCTCTGCCTGCCTCTGCTCATGCAGGCCTGTGGAGACGAGGACGTTCGCTGGAGAGCGACGCGGGACGCCGTCTCCGCGACCGAGGCCGACGAGCAGCGGGACGAGGAGCGGTGGCGGAGCTACCGATTGGGGGTGGTGGAGAGCCTCGACGAGATGCGCACGGTGCTCGAGGGCTCACCGGGAACCGAGACGGTAGTCGATCGGAATCAGGCCGAGGACCTGCTCGAGCGGATCGAGATCCTGCGCGACCGCTTCGTCGTCGAGGCCACCTTGCCGCCGCAGGAGGCCGCCGGGAGGCGGCGCGAGCTCGAGGGCGACTTCGAGGCGCTGCGCAGCGACGTGGACGCGTTCCTGATCCGCCTGGGGCACGATCCCGCGGACATGGCCTACTGGCAGGATGAAGAGCCCCGCTGACGTCTCCGGATCCGCCCCCGGGCCGAGACGGAGACCGACAGGAGGAGATCATGGAGATTCACTGGCGCAATCCGGGAGAGCTCTCCGAGGCGGAGCAGACGCTCGCGCGAGAGCGCATCGAGAGCCTCGCGGAGGGGCATCGGGATCTGATCGACGTCTGGGTGGACGTCGAGCCGAGCAGCCCCCATCACCGGAAGGGCGTCGAACGCGTGACGATCCGCGGGCAGGTCCGCGGCTCGAATCTCGTCGCCCACGCCGAGGAGGACACGCTCCGACCTGCCTTGCGGGCGGCGCTCGACCGCTTCGAGCGGGAGCTTCTCCGCCGACGCGACAAGCGGCAGGATCCGCGCGCCATGCCCCTGCCGTCCTCGCCCCCCCACCTCGGCATCATCGATCGCGTCTTCTTCGAGGAGGGCTATGGCTTCCTGCTCAGCGACGGCGGCGAGCAGATCTACTTCCATCGCAATGCCCTCGACGATGGGCTCGCCTTCGAGACCCTGGAGGAGGGTCGCCGGGTGGCCTTCAACTACGAGGCCGGCAACGAGGGGCCCCAGGCCAGCATCGTGACCTTCCCGCCGCCGGGTGCCTCCGCGCCCTGAGCCCGACCTCGAGGGGGCTGCGGGGCGCCGCTTCGGCTCGACTGGCGGCCCCGCTCACGGCCCCCACTCGGGCACCTTGCTCGCGGCCTTGCTCGCAGCTCGAGGGCTCGGGGCGACACGCTTTCGCGTCGGAGGCGTCGGAGGCGTCGGGGGGCGTCAGGCCGGGCCCGCACCGAGGATCACCTCGCGCAGGACGGCGAGGCCGTGATCGATCTCCTCTGCAGAGATCACGAGCGGCGGCGCCAGGCGCAGCACGTGGCCTCCGGCGGAGATCACCAGCACGCCGCGATCGCGACAGCCGTCGATGATCGGCCCGGGCGCATCGGGCAGGGCGAGGCCACGCAGCAGGCCGCGCCCCCGCACCTCGAGGATCTTCTCGGGGCCCGCCTCCGCGGCGAGCGCTTCGAGACCGTCTCCGAGGCGTTCACCCATCGCCTTGGCATGGTCGAGGACGCCCCCCTCGAGCAGCTCGTCCATCACCGCGCAGGCCACGGCGCAGGCCAGCGGATTGCCTCCGAAGGTCGACGCATGGGTGCCGGGGACCAGCGCAGCGCCCAGAGCCCGGGTGGTGGCCATCGCGCCGATCGGGATGCCTCCGCCCAGGGCCTTGGCGAGGGTCATGATGTCGGGGACGACGTCCTCCTGCTCGTGAGCGAAGAGGGTGCCGGTCCGACCCATGCCGACCTGGACCTCGTCGAAGACGAGCAGGCATCCATGGGCGTCCGCGAGCTCGCGGAGGCCGCGCAGGAAGCCGGGCGGGGCGCAGCGGACGCCTCCCTCGCCCTGCAGCGGCTCGACCAGGATGGCGGCGGTGCGTTCGGAGAGGAGCGCCCGGACGGCCTCGAGGTCGCCCCAGGGCGCGTGATGGACGCCGGGCACGAGCGGCTCGAATCCCTGCCAGTAGGCGGGCGTGCCGGTGGCCGTGACGGTGAAGAGCGTGCGCCCGTGGAAGCCCCCTTCGAAGGCGATGATCTCGAAGCGGTCGCGGCCCTGGTCGCGGTGATGGCGCCGGGCGAGCTTCAAGGCCGCCTCGTTGGCCTCCGCCCCGGAGTTGCAGAAATAGACGCTCTCGGCGAAGGACGTCGCCGTGAGGCGTTCCGCGAGCCGGATCTGGGGCTCGGTGGTGAAGAGGTTCGAGACGTGCCAGAGCTTCGCGGCCTGGTCGTCGAGAGCCCGGCGCAGCTTCGGATTCGCATGGCCGAGGGCGGCGGTCGCGATCCCGCCCATCAGATCGAGATAGCGTCGGTCTTCGGCATCGAAGAGCCAGCAGCCCTCGCCGCGGACGAGGCTGATCGGCTGGGGAGCGTAGTTTCCGACCAGGACCTTCTGGCCGCGCTGGGCGATCTCGGCGTTGCTCGTCATGGGAACCCGCTTCCGGGCCAGGGCCCGATTCCGGCCCATTATACGCGAATCGATCGCGATGCCCCTCGATCGGAGCTCTCGCCCCGGGAGGCGGTCGGTGCGGGCTCCGCTCCGGATCTCTCAGAGAGCCCGCGTCGGGCCGACCGGGGGCCCCGTCCGAGCACGGACCCGGTAGGGCCGGACGCTCTTCCTCTTGCCCTTCAGCATGACCGCCTCGAGGGCCTCGCAGTCGAAGTCGGATCGGACGCGCTCCCAGGTGGCCTCGCCGATCACGATCTGTCCGGGCTCGGCGACCGAGGACTCGAGGCGACTCGCGATGTTCACGACGTCGCCGATCACCGTGTAGTCCTTGCGCTGGGGCGAGCCGATGTCCCCGACCACGACCGTGCCCGAGTGGATGCCGATCCGCATCCGGATCGGACGCATGCCTTCACGGGCGTCATTGAGCGAGGCGAGCGCCTCCTGCATGCGCAAGGCGGCCTCGACCGCCCGTTCGGCGTGGTCCTCCATCGGGAGGGGGGCGCCGAAGAAGGCCATCATCCCGTCTCCGCGAAACTTGTCCAGGGTGCCGTCGAGCTGGAAGACGGCGCTCGTCAATCGCTCGAAGATCTGGTTCAGGATCAAGACGACCTCGCCGGGCGGCAGCCTCTCCGCCATGTTCGTGAATCCCGTGAGATCGGCGAACAGGATCGAGACCTCGCCTTCCTCGGCGACCATTCCGTTCATCTCGATTCCGGGCGCCTCGAGGATGCGCTCGACCACTGCCGGTGAGCTGTAGCGTGCGAGACGCGCGCGCCGTTCCTGCTCGCGCCGGATGTCGTCGCGCAGCGCCGCCTGCTCGACGGCGATCGCCGCGAGCAGGGCGAGGATCGAGAGGGCCTGGAGCTGAGAGAGCTCGAAGGGATGGGAGTCGGACTGACGATCGACGTAGACGTAGCCGCTCACCTTGCCGTCGCGCAGCAGCGGGGCGCACATCGCCGAGTGGATCTGCATCATGATCACGCTCTCGGCGCCCCCGAAACGCTCGTCCATGGCCGTGTCCTTGATCAGGACGGCCTGCTTCTCGTCGATCGCGGCACCGGTGATGTTCGTGCTGATCTCGATGGGCTCGTCGGGGACCCCCTCGCGGTTGCGCATGGCCATCGGCTCGATGGTTCCGGACTCCGGGTCGTGGAGGCAGATCACGCCGCGCTCGACCGGCAGGTTGGCGAAGACGAGCGAGAGGATGCGTTCGAGTGTCTCGGGAAGCGTCGTACAGGAGAGCAGGCTCTCGGCCGACTCGCTCACGAGGCGCAGCAGGGTTCCGGAAGCCTCGGCCGCGCGGGAGAGCTCGTCGCCGAGACCGGAGAGACCGGAGAGGCTCGCGCGGTCGGCGAAGCCATCGGAGCCGACACTCGCCTGGCCGGTCCGTTCGCTGGCGCCCTGGAGCAGGTCGTCGAGCCCACGGAGGTCGAGGACCTCCGTCTGGCGCGAGGCCCGCTTGTCCTCGTCGAAGATCACCCGTGCACGGGATGCCGCGGACTCCGGTCCGATCTCGGCATACATGCGCACCGTGCCGAGGTCGATCCGGTCTCCGTGACGGAGGACCTGCTCGCTGACGTGGAAGGTGTTGACGCGCGACCCGTTCTTGCTGTCGAGATCGCGCAGCGTCCAGCCTTCCTCCTCGCGCGCGATCCGGGCGTGCTGCCGCGAGATGCTCTCGTGCTGCAGAAGCAGGTCGCAGTCGGGAGCGCGTCCGATCACGATCGGGCGGTCGCGAATCGTGAAGACGCGGTCCCGGCCCTCGTGCTGAAAGCGCAGCCGGCAGACATCCGGTTCCTTCTGGCTCACGCTTCCTCCGCTCGATGGGTCGGCCTCGGTGACGGCGCGGCGCCCGATTCGGCTCTCCCGCCGCGGGCGTCTCGAGAGAGCCGTGCGCCCTCCGCATTCGGATCGCCGACGCGTTCTGCGTATCGGCAGGGCGGGCTCGGGTCACGAGCGGCCATCGGCTCCCCTCCCTGCCCGCGGCGAGTGGGTCCGGGCGGTTGCGAGCGGGAAGGATAGAGCCGCTGCCCTAGGATCCACAGATCTCCGCGCGAGGGGCCGCGCGCGGGAGTCGCGAGAGAGCACGAACCCACAGATGGGATCGGGATGCCTGGGCTTCCCGGTCCTCGAGGAAGAATCGGATGGGGATCGGAGGCGTAACCCTGGGGGAGCCCAGCCGGGGCGAGCGAAGAGCGCTGCTCGAGGTGCTCGCGCTCGCCTTTCGGGACAACCCCATGAACCAGCGGATCCACGGGCCGCTCCCTCATCGTCGCGTCCGAGCCAATCGGGCCGGACTCCGGGCCGTTGTCCTCGATTCCGCCAGCGACGCGATCACGCGCGTCCTGCGGATCGATGGACGGGTAAGGGGAGGGCTGATCGCTCTCCCCCCGGGTCAAAGAGGACTCCTGCGTCCTCGGCTCGTCCGGCAGATCGGGTGTGCCTGGCATCAGGGCGTGCGTGCCATGGAGCAATGGAGCCGGGTCCATCTCGAGCTCGGTGCTCTTCGACCGCCGGAGCCCCACTGGTATCTCGCCGTTCTGGGAGTCGATCCCCGCTGCCAGGGCCGCGGCGCAGGTGGAATGCTGCTGGAGGAGCTCAGCCGACTCTCGGCTCGCAGACCGGCCCCCTTCTACCTCGAGTCGGATCGGGAGGCGAGCATCCGCTTCTATCTCGCGCACGGCTTTGCGCTGCGGGCCTCACGGCGCGTGCTGGGGGTCGACTGTGCCTGCCTCGGGAGGGGCTTCGCTGACGCCGGACCGAATTCATGCGATCCTGTTCGCGTTGGGGTTCGAGATCCCCTCGAGGCCCAACGACCCGCCTCGCCCTCAGGACCCTCGCCCTCACGCTCATGGAGAAGCCGGAAAGGCCCCGAATGAACGCCTCTCGACCGCCCGACTCCGCCCCTTCTTCGCCGTCCTCCGGGAGCGCGCCCGGCGCGGCGACGGGAGCCCGCATGCCCCGGGACGCCGGCGCCCCCCGACTTCGGCCCGATGACGGGCGCCTGGCGCGAGGACGCCGGAGCCGGGCCCGGATCCGCGAGGCCGCCCGCGACCTCTTCCGGGAGCGGGGCTTCGACGGGGCGACCTTGAGGGCGATTGCCGCCCGGGCCGGGATGGGGGCGAGCTCGATCTACCGCCACTTCCAGAGCAAGGAGGAGCTGCTGATCGACGAGCTCACCGAGATGCAGGAGGAGGCCTGGACGCGCTTCCGCCGGGGCGATGATCGGAGCCGCCCCACCGTCGAGCGCGTGCGCGACTTCCTCGACGTCCAGCACGAGCTCCTGGTGGCGGATCGCGACCTGACCACGATCGCGCTGCGGGCGACGACGCGCACGGAGGCCCGCGTCGCTCGCCGGGTGCTAAAGCTCTACGACCGGACGATCGGCCTGTTGATGGAGATCCTGCAGCGGGGCCGGATGAGGAAGGATCTCGCGAAGAGCGTCGACGTCCTCGAGGCGGCCCGGGTCCTCTTCCACGTGACGAACGGCGCGAGGATTCCCTGGGCCAACGGTCTGGTCTCCGACGATGCCTGCCGACGCTCGATTCATCAGGCGGTCGATCTGCTCTTCCAGGGGCTGGCCGAGACCTCGACGTCCGGGGCGCCTCGGGCCCCCACCGTCGACGTGCTCCCGACGGGCGGGCGCTGAAGGAGTCGACTCGAAGGAGTCGGCTCAGCGGATTCCCTCCAGGTCTTCGTCGTTCTCGATCCGCTTCACCATCTCCTTCAGCCAGCGCTCGTACTCCGCTCCCGTCCACGCCCGATGATCTCCGCGGCGATAGGCGCCCGCGTTGCGATGGTAGTGCCACGCGTTCATGCGATTGGCCCGGGCGCTGTCGCGCTCCGCGATCTTCTTGGCCGGCACGCCGGCGATGATCGAGCCCGGCTCGAAGACCGCGCCCTCCCGGATCATGGCCCCGCCGGCCACGATCGAGCCCCGGCCGACGACCGCCCCGTCCATCACGACCGCGTTGATTCCGATCAGGCAGTCGTCCTCGATCGTGCAGCCGTGGATCGTGGCGTGATGGGTGACGGAGCAGAAGTCGCCGACGCGGGTCGGGATGCCGTACCCGACATGCACCATCACGAAATCCTGCAGGTTCGTGTAGCGCCCGATCACGACCTCGTCCGACTCGGCCCGGATCACGACGTTCGGCCAGATCGACGACTCGGCGCCGACCGAGATCTTTCCGTAGAGCTGGGCAGACGGGGCCACGAAGACGCTCGGGTCGATGGATTGCAGGTCGCTCATGACTGGGGCTCCGTTTCCTGGCCGTGCTCGATCTCCTCCACATCGTAGCCGGCCTCGCGCAAGAGCTCGGGGAGACCCGCCGGCCCGACCAGGTGGAGGGCGCCGACGGCCACGAAGACGAGCTCGCCGCTCCGGTCGGGCGCCTCGAGCAGGCCTTCGAGGCGCGTCTGCCAGGCGCGGTTGCGCTCGTCGAGCAGGACCGCGTAGAAGGCCTCGAGCCCGGGCAGCTCTTCCGTCCCTTCGCGCGCGAGGCAGCTCAGCAGGTCCGAATCGCCGACCTGCCAGGCTCGGACCGTGCTCCGGGTCGAGGCCTCCGACTCGTCGAGGCGAGCCAGTGTGTCGCGCAGGATCAGGTCCTGGAGCGCGGGCGGCAGACCGTCGAAGAGGTCGATCTGCTCGGTCGTCGTCTCGAGCGCGATCAGCGGACGATCGTCGAGGTCGGCCAGGATCTGGCGCTCGACCGCGGCGGCGACCGTGAGTCCGCTCCCGCCGGTGGAGGACTCGATCAGGCCCAGCGCCAGGAACCACGGCTTCATCAGGGAACGGATCTTCGGAGGAAAGCCCAGGCGGGTGATCGCGTCGTCGTGGGTCGCGAGAAGAGCCCGGGTCTCCGGCTCGATCCGATCTTCGAGGCGGACGCCGGGCTCGAGCAGGGCGCGGTTCGCGACGAGCGTGCTCACGCTCTCCTCGTTCGCCTCGCGGAGATCGATCTCGAGCACGACCGCGTCGGCCCGCTCGAGCGCCCGGCGCGTGGGGGGCGACAGGATCCAGCCCTCCGTGGGGCCGAGATGCAGGGTGCCGAGGAGGACGAGGGTGGCCCCGGAGTCGCTCTCGACGCGGAAGAACGGAGGGTGTGCGACGCGGGAGGCCGGGATCGTTCGGGGCCCCGGCTCCAGCGGTCGACAGGGGGGCCGGGCGCAGCCCCCGAGAGCGAGCCCGACGGCGAGCACCACGAAGAGAGCCCGGACCGCGCGGAGGCGCTCGCGAGCGCGTCTTGCGGGCGCATGGGGAAGCGGCAGCTCGGACATTCTGCGCGGGATCTCCTCCAGGGCGGTGCGCCTCAGGCGCGCTGCTCTGATCTGCGCTGCGTGATGCTCCATGGGCGCGGTCTTCTGGGCCCGGGTCCGGGCCTGGCCTGGAGGCTCGGCCGAGAGTAGTGCAGGATCTTCCCGGACGGGTCCCGAGCGGGACCCGGGGAGGATCCGATTCATGCGAGCCGTCCAGGTCGACCGTCTGCTGTCCCCCGAAGAGCTGGTCGTCCGCGAGATCGAGTCGCCTCCGCTCGCGGAGGACGAGGTGCGGATCCAGGTCGCAGCAGCCGGCTGCAACTTCTCCGATCTCCTGATGCTGAAGGGCGAGTACCAGGTGCGCCCGGATCTGCCCTTCGTGCCCGGCGGCGAGGTGGCCGGCACCGTCATCGAGGTCGGTCGCGAGGTCCGGGATCTCGCCGTGGGCGATCGGGTGCTCTCCCGGTGCGCCCTAGGTGGCTTCGCGGAGGAGGTCGCTGCGCCCGCGGCGACGACCCATCGCATGCCCGATGCGCTCTCCTTCGAGGCGGGGGCCGCGATGCCCACCGTCTATCCGACCTCCTATGCGGCGCTGGTCTGGCGGGCTCCCCTGCGATCCGGCGAGACCCTGCTCGTGCATGCGGCCGCGGGCGGCGTGGGGCTGGCGGCGGTCCAGATCGGCAAGGCGCTCGGCGCGCGGGTGATCGCGGTGGCCGGAGGCGCGGAGAAGTGCGAGATCGCACGCCAGGCCGGCGCCGATCTCTCGATCGACGCGAAGGAAGGGGATTTCGTGGAGCGGGTGCTCGGGGAGACCGGAGGCCGGGGAGCGGACGTGGTCTACGACTCGGTCGGCGGCGAGACCACCGACCGTTCGCTCAAGTGCATCGCGTGGAACGGTCGGCTGCTGGTCATCGGCTTCGCGAGCGGGCGCATCCCCGAAGTCCGCTTGAATCGCGTCCTGCTCAAGAACATCTCCCTGGTCGGCCTGCATTGGAGCGCCTACCCCGAGCACGAGCCCGAACGGATCGTCGAGTGCTTCGAAGGGCTCTTCGAGATGGCCGGCAGAGGCCTCATCTCGCCGCTCGTCTCCGCCCGGTATCCGCTGGAGCGGGCCGGAGAGGCGCTGCAGGCCCTGGGCGCGCGTCGGACGACGGGCAAGGTCGTTCTGCTGCCCTGAGGCCCTGGAGGCGTCCCGACCGGATCAGCGCGGCGCCCTCTCCGCCGGTGCGGCCCGTCCTGTCCGCCCCGCCCGCCACTGAAGGAGACCCCGCCACGCGAGAGGGCCGACGCTCTTTCGAACGCCGGCCCTCGCTCTGCTTCCCTGCGCTCTCGCGCGTGCCCCCGGTCCGAACCGGAGGTCGATCAGTTGTTGGTGACTGCGGCGTCTCCGTGCTCTCCGGTCCGGATCCGGATCGCGTCCTCCACCGGCAGGACGAAGATTTTTCCGTCTCCGATCTTTCCGGTCTGGCAGGCCTCCTGGAGCGCGAGCGTCACCTTCTCGACCTGATCGTCGGGCACGATGATCTCGAGCTTCAGCTTCGGCAGGAAGTCGACGACGTACTCGGCACCCCGGTAGAGCTCCGTGTGCCCCTTCTGTCGTCCGAAGCCCTTCACCTCGCTGACGGTGAGGCCCTGGACTCCCGTCTTCGCCAGGCTTTCCTTGGCGTCGTCCAGCTTGAAGGGCTTGATGATCGCTTCGATTTTCTTCATGACGTGGTCTCCGGTTCAGTGGCCGCGGGCGGTCGGGCCGCCCGCGGCCGAGGGGGTCGTTTGATCAGTTCTCGCTGGTCGCCAGCTTGCCGGCGGCGAGACGGCCACCGAAGCCCTGGCCGGCTTCCTCGATGAAGCCCGGGGAGCCGGACAGGTCGTAGGCGTGCATGCCGTGCTCGCCGAGGTCGAGTCCCTCGATCTCCTCCTCCTCGGAGACGCGCAGGCCGATCGTGGCCTTGAGTCCGAAGAAGAGCGCGGCCGCGCAGACCACCGTGAAGACGGCATAGCAGAGGACCCCGTAAGCCTGGATCAGGAGGCTGTGGTCGGGGTTGGTCGAGAAGATCCCGACCGCCAGCGTTCCCCAGATGCCGCAGGTGAGGTGGACCGAGATGGCGCCCACCGGATCGTCGACCTTGACCTTGTCCATGAGGAGCACGGATCCGACGACGAGACCGCCGGCGATGAAGCCGACCAGGATCGCGCTCGTCGGGTTGATCACGTCCGCTCCCGCGGTGATGCCCACGAGTCCGGCCAGGATGCCGTTGAGCGCCATCGAGAGGTCGGGCTTCGAGCTGACGAAGGTGTAGGCCAGCATCGCTCCGACGCCGCCGGCGGCCGCCGCGAGGCAGGTCGTCACGAGCACGAAGGAGGTCAGCTCGGGATCGGCCGAGAGGACCGATCCCCCGTTGAACCCGAACCATCCGAGCCAGAGCAGGAAGACACCGACCGTCGAGAGCGGCATCGAGCTGCCGGGAATCGGATGGACCGCTCCGTCCTTGCCGTACTTTCCGAGTCGGGAGCCGAGAGCGATGGCTCCGACCAGCGCGCCCCAGCCGCCCACGGAATGGACCAGGGTCGATCCGGCGAAGTCGTAGAAGCCCGCGGCGTCCAGGAATCCGCCGCCCCACTTCCAGGAGCCGGCGACGGTGTACACGATCGCGACGAAGATCGTCGAGAAGATCATGAAGGAGCCGAGCTTGATGCGCTCGGCCACCGCGCCCGAGACGATCGTCGCAGCGGTGGCCGCGAACATCGCCTGGAAGAGGAAGTCGGTCCAGTAGGTGTAGCCGCCGTCCGCGTAGGCCGGCGTGTTGGCGCCTTCCTCGAAGCCCGCGCTCAGACCGAATCCCGCGAATCCGAAGAACCCGTTGAAATCACCCGGGTACATCAGATTGAAGCCGCAGATGAAGTAAGTGAGGATGCCGCAGCAGATGATGAAGGTGTTCTTGAAGAGGATGTTGGTCGTGTTCTTGGCGCGGGTCAGACCCGACTCGACCATCGCGAAGCCGAGATGCATGATGAACACCAACGCCGCAGCCAGCATCATCCAGACGTTGTTGGCCGTGAAGAGTCCGGGGGAAACCTCGTCGGCCAGAGCGACCCCCGGCATGAAGAGCGTTCCGGCGAGCACGGTTCCCGCGACTGCGAGAGAGCCGCTGGACGCAAGGGGAGAGAGCGAACCTTTGCGAATCATCTTGGTCTCCAGGTGGGGATCGATCGAGAGTGGGAGGCTCGGACCGCCGGCCGACTCACGCAGGCTCCCCGCACCCACGCGTGCGGCTCATGCGAACTGGGCACTCGATAAAGCAATGGACGTGCCAAGCACTTCGGATGCCCAAGCGAGGGATATGGACCCATTCAGGCCGTATCCGGCCCACCCGATCGAGTCGAATCCGTCCCGATCGCGCCACCGGCTGCACGCGAGCGAGTCAACGACTGCCCACTCGATCGGCAGTCGAGTCGGCCCCGGACTCGAGGCGGGAGGCCGCTCGCTCTGGCGCGGCGGCGACGGCTGGAGGCCGTCGGAACGAGGGTTCGGACGACGGGAGGCTCAGCGGGCGTCACGGCGGGGCAGTCGGAAGAGCCCCTCCTGGACGACGGAGACGACGAGAACGCCATCCCGGCGGAAGAAATGGCCCTGCGTGAACCCGCGAGAGCCGGACATCGACGGGCTCTGCTGGGAGTAGAGGAGCCACTCGTCGGCCCGCAGCGGGCGATGGAACCACATGGCGTGATCGAGGCTGGCCATCTCGATTCCGTTGCCCAGCAGCTGCACGGGATGGGGACGTGCCGCCGTATCGAGCAGCGTCATGTCCGAAGCGTAGGCAACGACACATTGATGCAGCAGCGGGTCGTCGGGCAGCTCCCCGTTCGCCCGGATCCAGATGTCCGCGCGGGGAGACTGCTTGCCTCCGAAATAGTCCATGAACTCGACGTGTCGGCTCTCGATGGCTCGATCCCGCTCGACCCAGGCGCGCGTCTCGTCGTCGACGTCCTCGCGGCCTTGCAGCGCGGCGCGCATGGACTCCTGCCAGTCGGGCAGGTCCTCGGGCGCCGGCACGTCGGGCATCGTCGCCTGGTGGTCGAAGGTCTCCTCGTCGACGTGGAACGAGGCCGAGAGCGTGAAGATCGGTCGTCCATGCTGGATGGCCGTCACGCGTCGGGTCGTGAAGCTGCGCCCATCCCGCGTCCGTTCGACCTCGTAGACGATCGGAATCGACGGATCCCCCGGTCGCAGGAAGTAGGCGTGCAGCGAGTGGACGCCTCGATCCTCGACCGTCCGCCCCGCCGCGACGAGCGCCTGCCCCGCGACCTGCCCCCCGAAGACGCGCTGGCGCCTCTCGTCGGGCTGACGGCCGCGAAAGAGGTTCAGCTCGAGCTGCTCGAGATCGAGGGTTTCGAGGAGTGCGGCGACGGAGCTCTGCATGGTTTCCTGTGCGCGGCGGCGCCGCCCTTGGAGGAGATCGTGGAGACGGAGATCGAAGATGCGTATCCCGGCGGAGACCCCAGGATAGAGGATTCCCGGCGAGTCGGATCGGCGCTCCCCGCCTTCGTCGAGCGCAGGCAGCGAGCGGGCAGGGCGCGAGGCCGCAGGCATCCGGGGCGTGTCCCCGTCAAGCGCGTGTCCCGCGCGGTCGAAGAGTCTGCGCGAGGGGGTCGACGCCATTCATGCAGCTCCAGGGCGCGATTCCGTTCGCCGTCTTCCTGCTCGCCACGGCCTCCTGGGCGATCTCGGTGGTGCGAGATTCCGATCGTCGGGACACCCGGACGCTCTCGGCCCTCTTCGCCTGTGCCGGGCTCTGGGCCCTGCTGGACCTCTTCGCCCAGCTGGCGCGGGATCCGGCCGCAGCGCGGCTCTGGCTGGGACTCGTCCACGTGCCGGCCCTCCTGCTCGGGCCGCTCGCTCTGTCCTTGCTCGCGCGGGTCCGACCGCCGCTCGCCGAGGAGCTGGGGAGGTGGATCCGGCTGGGCTTCGGCTGGGCCTGTGGACTCGGCGCGGTCGCTCTCTGGATTCCGGACCGGATCCTCGGCGTGAGCCGCTCTTCGTGGGGTGACTGGATGCCCGTTGTGGGCAGTGGCGCCGCCTTCCTCGGCCTGCTCGGCTCGCTTCCCGCCCTGGCCGCACTCCTGTGGGCGCTGCGCGAGGGCGGAGGACGCGGGGGCAGCGAAGCGGTCCGCTCCGGCCGGGGCTTCGCCGGGGCCCTGGGAGGCTGTCTGCTCGTGGCCTTCGCCACGGAGCTCGGGCTGCCGATCGCGGGGATCGAGACCCCTCGGCTCGGGGCCCTGAGCGTCCTGATCGCGACCGGCATCGTGTGGCTGGGTCTGCTCCGGGGCTGGGGCGAGCTGGTCCACTCGCCGAACTCGATGGCCCGGGCGGTCCTGGCCGAGCTCTGCGACGGCGTCGCGCTCGTCGAGCTCGATGGCACGATCCTGTCCGCGAATGCGCGACTCGCCGAGCTGACCGGACGGCGCGGCTCGACGCTCGCGGGCATGCGTCTGGATCGGATCGCGCGGGTCTCCGTCGCGGACTTGCGCCGAGGCCTCGACGAGGAGTCGATCCTCCACCGCGAGGGGGCGGAGCCGCTTCCCGTCGCGCTCTCCTCGTCCGTGGCACGCGACCGACGCGGGGGCCCGATCGGCGCGGTGGTCGTGTTCCGGGACCTGCGCGAGGTCGACCTCCTCCGGCGGCATATCGTGACCTCGGGGCGGCTCGCGGCGCTCGGAGAGCTCGCCGCGGGAATCGCTCACGAGGTGAACAATCCCACGGCCTTCATGCGCGCCGACCTGAACCTCCTGAAGCGTCGGATCCGCGAGCTGGAGGAGAAGCTCGCGAAGGACCCCGAGCTCGCCGGCGGGGAGCTCGCGATCTTCGACCGGGGTCCGGAGCGCGTGGAGCGCGCCCTCGAGAGCATCGAGAGGATCGCGGAGGTCGTCGGAGACGTGCGGGAGTTCGCGCATCTCGGAGCCGGGGGCACGGGCGGCAGCGAGCCGCAGGCGGTGCTCCAGAGCGCGCTCCGGCTGGCGCGCCTCGAGAGAAGGGACGACGTGGAGATCCGCGTCCGGACGGAGGAGTCGCTCGACCGCGTGCCGGCAGGGCAGGATCTGAAGCAGGTTCTCCTGATGCTGCTCCGGCTGCTCGCCACCCACGCGGAGCGCAAGGGCCGGATCGAGGTCGAGATGAGCCGTCAGTGCGAACGGCTTCGCGTCGGGATGAGGGCGTCTCCGCTCGACGAGCCCGCCGCGAGCCTGGTGGGGTGCCTCGAGCAGTGCGAGCGCGATCGCGAGGCGAGCGCGTGCGGCGCCTTCGGCGGGGACCTGGGCGTCGGAATTCTCTTCGATCTGGTCGAGCAGATGCGGGGAACGCTCGAGCTGGATGCGGAGGGTGAGCGAGCGCTGCGCGTGGATCTCCGGCTGCCCTTCGAGAGCGGAGCCGGGGCATGACTGTGCTGATCGCGATCAAGCTCGCGACGACCGCGGTCTCCGTCGCTCTCTGCGCGGCGATCCTCGCCCGGGATCATGCGCTGAAGGCGAACCGGCTGATCGCGGCCTTCCTCTTCTGCAATGCGCTCTGGGCCGGGATCGAGCTCCTGCTGGTCCGCGGCGCCGATGCCTCGGGAGCGCTCCAGCTCTATCGCCTCATGAGTCTCGGCTGGATTCCGCTCGGCGTGCTCTGCATGCACGCGTCGCTCACGCTGTCCTCCATGGACGATCATCCGATCGCTCGGACGATCCCCTTCTTCTACGTGTCGGTCCTCCTCATCCTTCCGCTGGCGGTCGGCACCGATCTCGTGATCGAAGACGTCGTGCTGACCGAGATGGGCTGGAAGACCCGGTTCGGAGCCGCCTTCCCGGTCGCCTACCTCCTCCTCGCCGCTCCGGTCGTGGCGATCCTGATCTGCTGGCGAGGCGTCATGGCGGCTCCGGGTCCCGGGGGCCGGCTCCAGCTCGCCCGGATCGTCTTCTTCGGCCTGTCGAGCTCGCTCCTGTCGGGCACGGTGACGGCCGTGGTCTTTCCTCTCGTCGGTCTTCCCGCCATGGGCATCACGACGAGCCTCATCGCCGCGGTGGGCGTATTCGCCGCGTCGATCCTGCACCGGTACGGACACGCGCTGATCTCTCCCGAGGCCTTCGCGCGGGAGATCCTGGACACGTTGAGGGATGGCGTGATCCTGATCGGCGAGGGCGGCGTGATCCGGGACGTGAATCGCGCCTTCTTGCGCCTGGTCGGCGCGAGGGAGGCCGAGGTGGTCGACGGACGCCTGTCGGATTGGATTCCGGACTCCGGGCGGACGAAGGAGCCGACCGAGGGGGAGCCCAGGCTGCTCGATCTCAGGACCCGGGCCGGAGAGGCGATCCCCGTCGTGGTCTCGGCCCCGGTGGCCTGCGCCGGAGCGGGCGGCCGCGTCGGTCGGGCCCATTTGATTCGCGACCGTCGGGAGACCTTGACCCTGCAGCGACAGCGCATCGTCTCGGCCCGGCTCGCCGCCGTCGGCGATCTGTCCCGATCGATCACGCGATCGATCGAGGAGCCGGTCGAGAAGGCGCGAGAGGAGCTGGCCCGGCTCGCGATCGACTGGGAGGGTCTGCTCGGCTCGCTCGGGGAGCCCGGGCTGACGGAGGAGCTGGGCGAGTCGGCGCGCGAAGGTCTCGAGCTGATCGAGGAGTGCCTCGAAGGGGTCGATCGCATCGCCTCGATCGTGCGCGAGGTGGGGCGCTTCTCCGCGGAGGGGCGCCGCGAAGAGCAGGAGGTCCATGCACTCGACGAGGTCGTGCGACGATCGATCCGGATCGCCGGAGTCCGGGCACCCGAGACGGTGGCGATCGAGGCGGTTCTCGAGCCGGACGTCCGGGTCCGTTGCCATCGACCACGAATCGAACGGGTCGTGACGAATCTGATCGTCAACGCCATCCAGTCCTTCGAGGGCCTCCGGGGCCGTCCGCGTCTGACGGTCCGGGTCGCGAGTCGAGGCAGTCAGGCCCTGATCGAGGTGGAGGACGAGGGCTGCGGGATCGCGCCCGAAGCGCTCGATCGGATCTTCGACCCCTTCTTCACGACGAAGCCCGTCGGTCGAGGGACCGGGCTCGGTCTTCCCATCTCCCATCACACCGTGAAGGCGCACGGAGGCGAGATGCGCGTGCGCTCGACCGTCGGAGAGGGAACCCGGGTGACCGTCGTCCTGCCTCGTGTCGAGGCTTCGAGCGGGACGGACGGCGAGGACGAGAAGGGATAGTCTCTCGCGTTCGTTCCTCGGCGCGATCTCGCTCGCCGCACGGAAGGCGCTCCGATGCACACGCCCGCTCTTCAGCTCGACCATCTCCTCTCGCGCGAGGGCATTCGCGTGATGCCCTGCTGCTTCGATGCCCTGTCGGCCCGACTCGTCGAGCGGGCCGGCTTCGAGCTGACCTTCATGAGCGGCTTCGCGGTCTCGGCGACCCGCCTCGCCGCACCGGATACTGGACTGATCTCCTTCGGCGAGATGCTCGACCAGGGACGCTCGATCTGTGAGGCCGTCGATCTGCCCGTGATCGGCGATGCGGATACGGGCTACGGAAACGCCTTGAACGTCCGTCGGACGGTGGAGGGCTATGCCCGGGCCGGCTTCGCCGCGGCCATGATCGAGGATCAGCTCGCTCCCAAGCGCTGCGGTCATACCCGGGGCAAGGAGGTCGTCGGACGCGAGGAGGCGCGAGTCCGGATTCGAGCGGCCGTCGAGGCACGCGAGTCGGGCGCCGAGATCCGGATCATGGCTCGCACCGATGCGCGGGCGCAGCACGGCCTCGAGGAGGCGATCGAACGATGCAGGGAGTTCGCCGATCTCGGCGCGGACATCCTCTTCCTCGAGGCGCCGCAGAGCGAGGCGGAGATGGAGCGGCTCTGCCGCGAGCTTCCCGATCTGCCGAAGATGGCGAACCTCGTCGAAGAGGGGGCGACCCCCGAGCTGTCCTCCGCTCGTCTCGAGGAGATGGGCTTCAAGATCGTCGCCCATCCCCTGACGTTGCTCTCGGTGGCCGCGCGAGCGATGCGCGACGCGCTCGAGTGCCTGGCGTCGGCGCAGCCGGTCGCGGAGCGTCTCTCCTTCGCCGAGCTCCAGGAGCTCGTGGGCTTTCCGGAATACGACGCGGCCCTGCGTCGCCTCGACCCGGATCGCAGCCGCCGGGCGTGACTCAAGTCTCCTGGCGCGACGGCCGAATCGACCAAGAGCGCCCGGTCGGCGCGGGAACACCGAGCATGTCTTCCATCGAAATCAGCGGTCTCTGCATCCAGCCGATCGCGCTTCGGCTCGAGGAGTGGGTCGCCGAGGGAAAGCTCGGGGACGAGGAGCTCGAGAGGCGACTCGACTCCGATGCCCGCGCCCTCCTCGAGCACGGACTGGCGGTGACGAACCGGGTCCCGCTCGCGCTGGCCGAGTCGCTGGTCGGGCTCGTCGCAGAGCAGCTCGGAGGCGAGACCGGAATCGTCGACTGCGCGCACGCGATCGCAGCGGACTGGATGGAGCTCGAGGCGATGGCGCCGCTGGTGGAGGGCGCTCGAACACTCGTCGACGGCGCCGGCTTCCTGGTGGCGCAGGCGAGCGAGCGACTGCTGTGCGGGACGACCTGGCGCTACGAGGGCGGCCGGTCGCGGTTCGTCGTCCGACTGGAGGGACTCGAGTCGGCGGGGCCGGAGCTGAAATGCCTGCTGGGGGCGTCACTCGCTCGACTCGTCGAGCTCGCCCTCGCGCCCGAGGTCGACGTGCGTTTCGCGGGAGTCGACGAGTCCGAGCTCTCGATCTTCGGAGATCGATCCGAGGGCGCGCTCCGGGACCCGGCTCGCGAGAGCCATCTCTACCGCGCTGCCCTCGTTCCCCCGCGCTGAGCGTCCGCCCCCGTGACCCTTCGGGCGACGGTCCCGGCGACCGTCAGCCGACCGCTCATGCGACCTGGCCGCCGTCGATCGTGAAGGCCGCGCCCGTGACGAAGCGGGCCTCGTCCGAGGCCAGATAGGCGACGAGCGCTGCGACGTCCTCGGGCTGCGCATGGGTGGGCATGCGCGGCGTGATGTGGGAGAAGAGCCGACCATCGGCGCCTTCGGGCAGCGCGAACCGGGCGACCAGCGGAGTCTCGACGTGCCCGGGGCAGATGCAGTTCACCCGAGGCCCGGTCTTGGCGTGCTCCACGGCCAACGAGCGGGTCAGCATGACCACCCCGCCCTTCGATGCACAGTAGGCGGCGGCATAGGGAACGGCCTGGACGCCCGCCGCCGACGCGAGGTTGACGATCGCGCAGTGGCTCTCCAGCAGATGCGGGAGCGCTGCCCGCGTCATGTGGAAGGTTCCGGTCAGATTCACCCCGATCACGCGATCCCAGTCCGCGTCGGTGCACTCCCGGGTGAGGCTGTAGTGGAGCACTCCGGCGATGTTGCAGAGGACGTCGAGCCCGCCCAGATGCTCGGTCGCCGCGGAGACCGCCGCATTGCAGCTCTCGGCGTCCCGGACGTCGCACCGGGCCGTGCCCGCGTCCGCGCCGGTCGCACGGATGGCTTCGGCCGTCTCCTGGCAGCCCTCCTCGTTCACGTCGACGACGAAGACGGCCGCTCCCTCCTCGGCGAGCCGACGCGCCGTCGCCCGACCGATGCCCGAGGCCCCTCCCGTGATGAGTGCCCTTCTTCCCTCGAATCGTCTCGCCTGCGTCTCCATCCGGCTCACGCTCCCTCTCTGCTCATCTCTGCTCATCGCGCGCATCGCCTCGCGCCTCGATTCGCGTCGGGATCTTCTGCGTCGTCGTGTCGGGCCCGACGACGCGCCGGGAGCCCGCCCGCCGGTCCCGCCTTCCTGCCTCGGACAGCGGAGACTACCCCGTCGAGCCGACGAGCGGCAGCGCGGGTCCGAGCCCGATCCTCGGCGGTCGGGACGGAGGCCGGCGGGCTTCAGCCGCGCAGGCCGACCCAGCGCAGCATCGGTCCTGCCGGCATGCGAGGCTCCTCCAGAACGATCTCGGCCTCGATCTGACGATCCCCCTCGCCCTCCGCGTCGAGCAGGGTCTGGGTGACCTCGAAGACGAGGTCGTCGCGCGCCTAGATCGGAAGAGCACACGTCTGAACTCCAGTCACTCCGGAGAATCT
>CAYXLY010000014.1:0-21470 GCA_964466005.1 uncultured Spirochaetaceae bacterium
CGCGCTCTCCCCGCTCTCTCCATTATCTCTCCGCGCGCTGCGGCCGACCGCGCCGAGGGTGCCCGGTCCGCCACACGCCCGCGTGCGGCGCCGCAGCTCGAGTCACCGGCCGAAGGCCGCGTCGCACGGCCCGAGAGCCGAGGCGGAGGTCCGCTCAGCGAGCGTCGCCGAAGACGGACTCGTCGACCGAGACCGGGATCTCGGCCCGAAGCTCGTCGAGATAGCGACGCAGGGCGTCGTCGCCTCGCCTCCGCTCGAGATCCTGGCGCACGAGCGCCTCGATCTCTTCCAGACGCGGGGTGACGGGGGCCTCGGAGTCGATGAGCTGGGCGAGATGGAAGCCCGCCGGGCTCTCGATGGGCTCGCTCCACTCGCCCGCCTCGAGAGACTCGATCGCCTGGAGCACGCTCGGCCCCACGTAGTCCCGGATCTTGCTCGGGGGCAGCAGGACGTCCGGAAGCGGCGAGACCTGGGGATCGGCGAGCTCCGCGCGGACCTGCTCGACGGCCCGGCCTCGCGCCAGCTGCTCGGCCGCGATCCGGGCGCGCTCGGCCGCGGGTGCGCGCGGGTCGATCCGTGCCGGGGTCGAGCGATCGGAGCGGGCCGAGAAGAAGAGCGTGCGCGCCCGGAGGCGACCGGGCCGCGAGAAGAAGTCCGCGTTCTGCTCGAAGTGGGCCGCGACCTCCCGCTGGTCGGGCGCCTCGGCCTCCGCGTCGGCGACGATCGAGTCGATCAGCGCCGAGGTGAGCTCGCCGCGGATACGACGATCGATCGTGGCGAGGCCGAGATCGATCGCCCGCTGCACGAGAAGCTCCTCGTCGATCATCCGCTCCAGCACGCGCCGCCGCATCGCCGCGTCCACCGGACTCCGCAGGTCGCTCTCCACGCCGACGAGCACGCGCTCGTAGTCGACGCGTCGGATCAGACGGTCCCCCACCCGGGCCGCGGCCTCCGGCGGAAGCGAGCCGGCGCTCCCCGCCCCCTCCAGCAGCCCGAAGGCGGCCAGTCCGAGCCCGAGGGCGGCGCCGAGCAGCAGCAGCCAGACGGGTCGCGAAGAGGAAGGGGAGGGCGACGGCGAAGGGGCTCTCGAATCCGGAGTGGGCGGGCTCACGGGCTCCTCGGCGCCTCTCGATCGCGACGGTCGGCGATCCCTTGGATAGAGGCGGCGGAGGAGCATAACCCAATCCGCGCCCGAGGAGCGACGCGCCGTCGCAATCGTGCGTCGGCCTCCACGGAGTCCCGACTCCGCCCCGCCCGCGCCCCCGTCCCAGTCGCGCCCCGCCCCGCCCGTGCCCGCCCCGGTCGCGCGAGGGCGCGTCGGGAAGTAGATTGGGTGGCGATCCCGAGACCTTCGAGGAGCACGCCATGCATCTGAATCTGGGAACGATCCTCCAGGCCCATGCCCACGAGCGTCCGGAGGCCCCCGTCCTGCGGGCGGGCGATCTCGAGCTCGACTACGGCCAGCTCGACCGCGCCGCGCGCGGCATCGCGACGAGCCTGCGCGTTCGAGGCATCGAGCCGGGCGACCGGGTGGCACTGCTCGTCCCGAACGTCCCCGAGTTCACGATGGCCTACTTCGGGATCCTCTATGCCGGCGCCACGGTCGTCCCGATCAACGTGCTCGCAGCCGGATCCGAGGTCGCCTACTTCCTCGAGGACTCCGGCGCCCGGCTGCTGATCGCGCATCCCCTCTTCGAGGAGGCCGCGCGCACGGGAGCCTCCGCCGCCGGCGTCCCCGTCGCGCTCGCGGTGCCTGGTGAGACCGACGACACGGTGGGTGGCATGGCCACTGCCGAGCCCGTCGAGACCCTGCATCCGACCTCGCCCCAGGACACCGCGGTCATCCTCTACACCTCCGGCACGACCGGCAAGCCGAAGGGAGCCGAGCTCACGCACTCGAGCCTGCTGCTCAACTGCACCGTCGTCGTGCCGGGCCTCGTACCGCACGCCGACGATGCCCACCGGGCCCTGGCGACGCTGCCGCTCTTCCACACCTTCGGCCAGACCGTGATCCAGAACGGAATGATCGCCACGGGAGGAAGCCTCACGCTGCTGCCCAGATTCACGCCTGCGGAGGCCTTCGAGCTGATCGAGCGCGACCGGATCACCATCTTCGCCGGCGTGCCCACGATGTATTTCGCACTGCTCCATCACCGCGGAGACCGCGCGCACGACATCTCGAGCCTGAAGGTCTGCCTGACCGGGGGCGCGCCGATGCCCGTCGAGGTGATGGGCGCCTTCGAGGAGAAGTTCAACGTCGAGATCCTCGAGGGCTTCGGCCTTTCGGAGACCTCGCCCGTCTCGAGCTTCAACGTGATCGGTAAGCCGCGCAAGGCGGGCTCGATCGGCTACCCGGTCTGGGGCGTCGAGATGAGCATCCGCGACGATGCCGACGAGCCGCTTCCGGAGGGCGAGCGGGGAGAGATCTGCATCCGCGGACATAACGTCATGAAGGGCTACCTGGGGCGTCCGGACGCGACGAAGGAGGCCCTGCGCAACGGCTGGTTCCACTCGGGAGACATCGGCTATCGCGACGAGGACGGCTGCTACTGGATCGTCGATCGCAAGAAGGACATGATCCTGCGCGGCGGCTTCAACGTGTATCCGCGTGAGGTCGAGGAGGTCCTCTACGAGCACGAGGCCGTGGCCGAGGCGGCGGTGATCGGCGTGCCCCACGAGAGCCATGGCGAGGAGGTGAAGGCGGTCGTCGCGCTCGCGCCGGGGGCGATCGTCTCCCCGGACGAGCTCCGCGAGTTCTGCAAGGAGCGTCTGGCCGCCTACAAGTACCCGCGTCTGATCGAGATCGTCGACGAGCTGCCCAAGGGACCCACCGGCAAGATCCTGAAGCGGAAGCTGCGAGACGACTGAGCGCGCTCCGGCGCCGAGGGGGACCGCCCCGCCGCCCCGCCGCCCCGCCTTTCCGCTCGTCCGCCGCTCGTCCGCCGCTTGGCGAGCGTCGCCTCATTCCCGCACGACACCTCTCACGACTTTCGTTCTTTCTTCGTCTTTCGTGACCGGACCCGTCACACGCGGTCCCCATCCTCCGGGACATCGGGCGCACACCCCCCAGAACGTGCGATCGACGCGATCGACGCGTGCGCCCGGGCCGCGTGGGGTCCGTCCGACCGGGTGCGTCGGGCGGGCCCCTGCGGCGAACCGGACGGTCGTCTTCCCGGCGATCGCCGCGAATGGGAGATCGACGTCGACATCGGCGGTCGGATCGACCGCCGGATCGACGATCGAGAGCTCGGAGGATCCGGAGATGGCAGGCAGGAACGGGGCTCGCCCCGACGACAGTCGCGAGCATCGCGAGCATCGCGAGCAGATGAAGGAGATTCGGGGCCGGGGCGGCGCACGCGGCCTGGCGAGCGCGCGGGATCGCCGGCGACTGCTCGAGCGACGCGCCGCCGAGCGGATGCGCGTCGAGCGGATGCTGGCGGCGGCTCCGATGCCCGTGGATCGGGAGGAGGCGCCCGGCCCGCGCCGGCGCCGACCGGATGGGCAGCGGCCGAAGGGGCGAGGGCCGAGTGGTCGAGGGCCGACGGGCCGCGGACCGGCGGATCGTGGAGGAGCGGGGCAGGGACCGGCTCCGCGCGGGCGCGATCGGGCTCGCCTGGAGCGCCCTGGGCGGACAGCCGCTCGCTGCCGTGTCTGCGATGGCGTCGACGTCGTGTGCGACGAGGTGGCGCACGCGGGCTGGCTCCGGCTCGCCCATTGTCGGCGCTGCGATCATCGCTGGACGGAGCGACTCGCCGCCCGAGCGACGCCGAGAGTGGATCGCGAGCTGTGCCTCGATCTGCCCTTCTAGAGGGCGGACTCCGCCGATCGAGGAGGATAGCGCGACCTGCTGGAGGCATCCGCATGGGCGTGCGCCCGGGTGAGAACGCCGCATTCGGTTCGGAGAACACGGGCGCGTGATACGTTCGCGGGATGCGGATGCTTCTCTACACGGGCAAGGGTGGCGTCGGCAAGACCACGACGGCGGCCGCCACGGCCGCGCTCGCCGCCAGGCGGGGAGCCCGTTGCCTGGTCGCCTCGGCGGATGCCGCACATAGCCTGGGCGACGTCTTCGAACGCCGCCTCGGCCCCGAGCCGACGAACCTGGCCCCTCGCCTCGACGCGCTGGAGGTCGACGCCCGACACGTGGTGGAGGCGCATTGGGGGCGAGTCCGGACCTGGCTCGTCGATCTTCTGCGTCATCAGGGCATCGAGGAGGGGGTCGCCGACGAGCTCGCTCTGCTCCCAGGGGCGGAGGAGCTGGCGACGCTCGTCTGTGTCGAGAGCTGGGCGGCGAGCGACCGCTACGACCTGATCGTGGTGGACTGCGCTCCGACCGGAAGCACCCTGCGTCTCGTGACCCTTCCCGAGGTGGCCCACTCCGGCCTGCGCTGGCTGCTCCGGCTGCAGCGCGCCGCGGCCCATGTGGTGGAGCCCCTGGCCCGGAGTCTGATCGGCACGCCGCTGCCCGATGCCGCGGTCTTCGCAGAGGCCGATCGCCTCCTCTACGACACGCTCCACCGGCTGCGCGCGCGGCTGCTATCGAAGGGGACCAGCGTACGGCTGGTCGTGACGCCCGAGTCGATGGTGATCGACGAGGCGCGGCGGGCCCTCACGGATCTCTGTCTCTTCCAGCTGGCGAGCGATGCGGTCGTCGTGAATCGGGTCTACCCGGACGAGGCCTGCCAGGAGCCCTTCTTCCAGGAGTGGGGCCGGGCCCAGGCCGAGCGCAAGCGCGAGATCGAGGAGACCTTCGCGCCGATGGCCTGCCTGATGTCCCCGTTGCAGCCGGACGAGGTCCGCGGGACGGCGGCGCTGGCGGATCACGCCGAGATCCTCTTCGGCTCCCTCGACCCGGCCTCGCGGCTCGCCGAGTCGCCTCGGATCCGCTTCGAGCGCCAGCCCGACGGCGCCCGGGTCCGGATCCCGTTGCCCGGTCTGGCGTCCGAGGATCTCGAGGTGACGCGGGTCGAGGACGAGCTCATCGTCGGGATCGCCGGACGGCGTCGACGGATCGCGCTGCCGGCGGGGCTCGCGAAGCTCGAGGTCGAGCGGGTGAGCTATCGGGACGCCGAGCTCGTGGTCCAGCTCGCGCTGCCTCCCGATGTCGCTGGGATCCGTCCGGAGAGCCGCCGATGAGGGCGCGAGCCTCTCGAAGGCGACCAACGCGACGAAGGCGTCTAACGCGACGAAGGTGACGAAAGCGGCCAGGGGGAGGCGAAGGGATGAGCGGTCCATGAGAGTACTCCTGCATACGGGAAAGGGCGGAGTCGGCAAGACGACCGTGGCGCTCGCCACGGCGCTCGGGGCCGCCCGTCATGGCCATCGGGTCTGCGTGCTCTCGACCGATCCGGCGCACAGCCTGGGCGACGCGCTCGGACAGCCGGTCGGACCGCATCCGAAGCGGGTGGCCAAGGGGGTCTACGCGCGGGAGATCCGGGCTCAGATCGAGCTCGACCGGGCCTGGAAGAGCGTGCAGGCCTGGCTGCGCGAGCTGCTCCGGGAGGAGGCGGACGCGCTCGTCGCCGAAGAGCTGCTGGCCTTCCCCGGGATCGAAGAGCTCGTGGCGCTGCGGGCCGTTCGGGAGGTCGAGCAGACCGGCGACTTCGACGTCTGCGTGGTCGACTGTGCGCCGACCGGATCGACCCTGCGCATGCTCCGCTTCCCCGATGCGCTCCGGATCTTCATGCAGCATTTCTTCGAGCTCGAGCGTAGGGGGGCACGGCTCCTTCGGCCGCTGGTCCGGGGCTTCGAGGCCGGCCGACTGATTCCGCGCGAGGAGTTCTTCGAGGCCTTCGAACGACTCTACGTCGAGATCGACGACGTCCGACGGATCCTGCTCGACGACGCCCGCACGAGTGCGCGTCTCGTCGTCAATCCGAGTCGGGTCGTGATCGACGAGACGAGACGCTCCTTCGCCTATCTCTCGCTCTACGGAATCGCGACCGACGCCGTACTCGTCAACCGGGTGATGCCCGACTCGGTCGACGGAGGCTATTTCACGCGCTGGCTGGAGCGGGAGAGGGAGGCGCTGGCGATCATCGACGAGAGCTTTCCGGTCCCGATCCGACGGGTCTCGCTGCGTCCCGGAGAGGTGATCGGAGCGCGGGCGCTCGAGGCCCTGGCGGAAGATCTCTTCGGCGACACGGATCCCGCCGGTCGCTTCGCCGAAGGCCGCCCGATCCGGCTGACTCGCGCCGCCGGCCGTACGCGTCTCGAGATCTCGCTGCCCGGCGTCGCCAAGGAAGAGATCGAGGTGACCTCGAAGGGCGCCGATCTTCATCTGCGCGTGCGCGACGGTCGCCGGCTGATCAGCCTCCCCGAGTCGGTCGTGGGCAAGGCCATCGAGCGGGTGCGACTGCGCGCGGACGTGCTGGAGATTCTCTTCGGTGAGTGACGAGTCCGATCGCCGTCGCGCCGCGCGAGACCGGGACGCGGCGGACCTGCGGTCGCATCCCCGGGTGCATTGGCATCCGGGTCGCGTGGACGGGGCGCGGGTCCGGCGGATCGTGAGTCTGGTCCCCAGCCTGAGCGAGGCGCTGGTCGCGCTCGGTCTCGGCGATCGGCTGGTCGGCGTGACGGAGTATTGTGTCGAGCCGCCCGGCGCCTTCGATGGCCTGCCCCGACTCGGAGGGACGAAGGATGCCGACGTCGAGGCGATCGCTTCCTGCGAGCCCGACCTCGTGCTCGCCAATCAGGAGGAGAATACGGCGCGGGTCGTCCGCCGCCTCGCGCAGAGGGGCATCGACGTCCGTGTCACCTATCCGCGCACGGTGCGCGAGGGCGTGAGGCTGCTGTCGGAGCTCGCCGATCTCGGAGCGGACGCGACGACCCGCTCGCGGATCCTGGCGCCGGTGGAGCAGGCGTGGTCGGCGGCCGAGGCGAGGCGCCGGCCGGGAGAGGGGCCGCGCGTCTTCTGTCCGATCTGGCGGGATCCGTGGATGACGATCGGCCCCGAGACCTACATCCACGATCTCCTCGAGCTGTCCGGCGGCTGCAATGTCTTCGGTCGGGGCGCGCCGAAGACCGTCGATGGCGCGCCCGATCCCGGAGCCGGGGCGCCGCGGGAGCGGCGCTATCCAGTCGTCTCGCTCGAGGCCGTGGAGGCGACGCAGCCCGAGGTCATCCTGCTTCCCGACGAGCCCTACGCTTTCGGCTCGGAGGATGCCGAGCAGCTGGGCCTTCTGGATGTGCCCGCAGCGAAGACCGGTCGGATCGTCCCGATCGACGGCTCGCTGGTGTCGTGGTACGGTCCGCGCATCGCTCAAGCAATCCAGGTACTTGCGGCGATTTTTGCCAAGCCGTGAAGGTTCGTCGCGAAGGTCCATCGCGGGGGAGCGACCGGGATCCGTCCGGAAGGACGGAAGGGCAGGCTGGGATTTCATGAGGGGTTTTCCCGAGATGGCTCGGCCCCTCGTTCGGTAGACGCCTCGCGGATCGGCAACTCCAGGGCAGATCTTCCATCAAGCCGAGACGATTCTCGCCCGAAGAGCCCGAAGAGTCCGTCACTCTCGCGCAGCTCGACCGCAGCCTGCGGCCGAGCGGGGCGGGAGCCGAGGCGAGTTGCTTCGGAATTGCGCAGACAGCACGTCGGCGCAGCCGGGAGTCAGGGAGGAGCCGAGCGACATGTCGAATCAGTCGCCTAGGGAGTCCGGAAGTCAGCCGGGAAGCCAGCCGGTCGGACGCGCGGTCCTGCGATCGCACCGGAAGGCGGGAGTCGGACGCGGGATGATCATCCTGTGGCTGGTGCTCGTCGGATGGGTCAGCGCGTCGACGGGGCTCGCGGCCGAGATCGTCGAGGTCCGGGTCGGAAGACACGCCGAGTTCACGCGCGTCGTCTTCGAGCTCGACCGAGCCGCAGGCTACCGGATCGAGCGTGCGAGCCCCTCGCCGGGCGTCTCGGAGCTGGTCGTCTCACTCGAGGCGACCTCGATCCCGCGCCGCATCCAGTCTTCCCGATCCCTGATCGAGCAGGTGGAGGTCGAGCCGAGCGGCCCTCGCTCGGTGGCCCGGGTCCGACTCGCTCGGGGCGGGCTGCGTCTCAAGGAGATGATTCTCGCGAGCCCGCCGCGCATCGTGCTCGACGTGCTCTCGGACGAGCCGGTCGCGGCGTCGACGGCCGCGAAGACGAAGGAGGCGGCGAAGTCACGAGGGTCGAGCCGGACGGCCGACGCCCGCGAGATCTCGGACTCCCCGGACGCCTCGGCGTCTTCGACGACCGGCGCGACCGCGGGATCGAGCGCCGGAACGAAGGCCACCGGAAGCGACTCCGGCTCCGGCACGGCGTCGGCCTCGGCACGGGCGTCGGGGACCCCGGGCTCGCAGACCGCGTCGGCCGCTGCCGCGCGGGCCAGCGCCGGCGGGAGTCGGGACGCGCAGGACTCCGCTCGTCCGCAGGATCGGGGCACAGGGACGTCGGACCGGATCGCCGCCGCCGAGCTCGCCGTCGCGGACGAGACCGAAGAGAGCGCCGACACGACCGACACGACCGCCGCTGCAGCGGGCGAGCGATCGCAGACGGGCGACTCGGCCCGGGTCGCCTCCAGCTCGGAGTCCGACCCGGATGCGGACTCCGAGAGCGCCTCGGGCGCGATGAAGATCCTTCGCGAGCGCGAGCAGGCCCTGGCGCGTGCGGCGCGAGAGCCCTCGACCTCGGCTCCGGTCGAGACGCGCGAAGACCGACCGGCGGCGGGCCCGGCGAAGTCGGGACCGCGTCCCATGGTCGCCCGGATGCCCGAGGAGGGCAGCGGCTGGCTGACCTGGACCCTGGCCGGAGGCGGCGCGATCGCCCTGCTGCTCGGCGGCTTCCTGGTCTGGCGCAGTCGACAGGAGGGCGAAGAGGTCGACTACGAAGAGGACGGAGAGGCGCCGCTCGACGACGCCCCCATCGAGTTCGGCCGCTCACCCGAGCAGGAGGATGCCGAGAACCCCTTCGCGGGAATCATGGGCGGGGGCGACGAGGATCAGATGGCGCTCGGTGCGCCGGACGAGACCACGATGCCGCCGATCGGAGATGAGACAGGCGGTGCGCCGACCGGATCGGCGCCGGAAGACGAGCCCAGGGAATCGACGACATTCGCTTTCGGCGCGGCCGAGGACGGCGGAGACGCCGAGGAGAAGGACATGGACGACATGGAGATGATCTCGCGGGATGCGGTGAACGAAGGCCTCGGAGGGATGCCGCCGGCGATGGGCGGGATGAGCGAGGACGTCCAGCAGATGATGCGCGAGATGAATCGTCGGGTCGAAGCGCTCGAGGGGCGCATCGACGAGCTGGTGGATGCGCGCGATCGCCTCGAGCGACAGGTGGCGGCGCAGACCGAGGAGCTGCGGGTCCAGCGCGCGGCGATCGCCCGGACCCAGCGGGCGGTGCGCAACCTCGCGCGACCCGAGGACGAGCCCGAGGCGACCGAGCCCGCGCTGCGCGAGCCGCCGTCCGGCGGAGACATCTAGGAGCCGGTCTCTCTCGGGCGAATCGTGTCGGTCCGTTGGAGACGCGTCGACTCGCCTGAATCGCGCCGGCTCGCCCGAGTCGCGTCGACCCGGACTCAGGCCGCGTCGGACGCGCCGGGCGGGAGACGCGCTGGGGTCAGGCGTCAGGCGGAGAGCATGGCGCCCAGCGCGCCCGCATAGCCGCTCTTCGGCAGCACGAGCGACGTCTGCCCGAGCACGTGGGTGAGGGTCTGCACCGTCTCGACGAGCAGCGGATTCTCGTCGAGCGTCGATCCGCCGTAGACGATGGTCGAGACGCCGGCCTGGCGCGCATGCGCGTTGCATAGCAAGGCGATGTTCTCGGCCACGAGTCCCATGATGGCAGCAGCCAGATCTTCGGGACTCGCGGGCGGGTCGCCCGGAGCCGGGGCATGGATCGGATCGAGCTGGCGCGCGAGCTTGCCGAAGGACGCGGCGGTGGCCTCCGCCGCGAGCGGGATCTCGGCGCTCTCGTAGATGTCCGAGATCAGGAGATCGACGCCCCCGCGCCGTCCCCGGGCCGCGAGGCGGGCGAGATCGCGATGGCTGCGACAGCCCGTGAGCGCCAGGCCGAGTCCGAGCGCCGTCCCACCGCCGAGCGCGCTGCCTCCGATGCGTTCGACGCGATCGCCCTCGACGCGCAGCGCCGAGGTCCCGGTCCCGATCGAGACGAGCAGATAGGGCTCGTGCAGCGGTCTTCCGATCTCGGCGAGCAGCCGCTGGGCGCCCCGGCCCCAGGCATCGAACTCGAGCAGGCCGGTCGTCGGTCGCCCGATCCCCGCGGCGATCTCTCGCATGCCGCAGCCGGTCAGTCCTATCCGCGCCGGAGCCAGACGCTCGAGCAGGGCCAGCACGCGCGCCTTCGACGGAGAGGGCCAGGCGACGAGATGGATCCCGCCTTGCGGATCGAGCAGCGAGAGCTTGACCAGGGTCGCGCCCGAGTCCACGCCCACCGCCTCCGCGCGCGTCAGGGTCGCCTCGTCGAGGTCGTGGAAGCCCGCGAGCAGGCTATTTGGATTTTCTTTCAGATTCAATCAGTTACACTCCGCCGCCGGAATCCAGATCGATGTATACCGCGTTCTACGGCCTGCGCGAGAAGCCCTTCGCGCTGAGCCCCGATCCCCGCTTCCTCTATCTGGCCGGCTCCCACCGGGAGGCGCTCGCACACCTGCTCTACGGGATCGAGCAGGGAGAGGGCTTCATCGCCGTCACGGGCGAGGTCGGCACCGGCAAGACGACGCTCTGCCGGACGCTGCTCGAGCGTCTCGAGGGCCATACCGAGCTGGCCTTCCTCTTCAATCCGAGCCGGAGCGCGCTCGAGCTGATGCAGTCGATCTGCGCCGAGCTCGGCCTGCCCGCCGAAGGCCTGGCGCGGCGCGCGCTGATGTCGCAGCTGAACGGCCACCTCCTCGAGCAGCGGCGCCGGGGCCGGCGCGTGCTGCTGATCATCGACGAGGCCCAGACCCTCACCGAGAACACCCTCGAGCAGGTTCGCCTGCTCTCGAACCTCGAGACCTCGCGCGAGAAGCTGATCCAGATCCTGCTCCTCGGCCAGCCGGAGCTCGACCGCAAGCTCGACCAACGCAGCCTGCGTCAGCTGCGCCAGCGCATCAGCGTTCGCTGGAAGCTCGAGCCGCTCGGTCCGCAGGAGACGCGCGCCTATGTCCGTCATCGTCTCGCGATCGCCGCCGGCGAGCCCAGGGATCTCTTCAGCGAGGCCGCGCTGCGCGAGATCCATCGCCGGACGGCGGGCATCCCGCGTCTGGTCAATCAGCTCTGCGACCGGGCGCTGCTCGCGGGCTATGCCGCGCGAGCCGCCCAGATCGGTCCGGCCCTCGTCCGCAACGCCGCCCGCGAGATCCCCGATGCCGCCCGGCGCCGGGGTCGCGCCGCGGAGCCGCGCCCGCGTCGGCCCTGGCTCTTCTTCGCGATGACGCTGGTCCTGGTCCTGCTCGCTCTCGTCGGCGGGCGGCGGGTCGGTCGCTCGGGCCTCGAGTCGTGGCTACAGGGAGTGCGCGAGCTGCCCCCGGTCGCGGCCATGGGCCCGGCCATCGCTCCGGCTGTCGGCGCGGACATCGGCTCGCCGGGCGGCTCGGACGCAGGCGTCCCGCGCAGTCCAGGTGGCAGCCCACGTGGCTTGGACGGGAGCGCTCCCGAGCAGGGCGATCGGGCTGGGAGCCCGCTGAATCGATCGGAGTCGAGCGCCCCCGGCATCGAGCCGGCGGCCTCGTTTCCGCTCGCCCGGCTGATCGGCGCCGTTCCCCCTGCAGAGTGGACGGCGGGCTCGACCGGGGATCCCGGCGCGCAGGAGAGCCCTTCCCGGGCAGCCGAGGCCCAGCCAGCCGCGGCCCAGGCAGCCGAGGGGACGAGCGCGCACGAGCCCGAGTCCGGGCCGGCGGCGGCCGTGTTGCGCGCGGGCGCGACACCGGATTGGATCGCGCTCGCGCCGGGTCTCCTGCGCAGGGTGCTCGACGGCCGCCGGCCGCCGGACGCGCTGGCCGAGAGCCACCGCATCCTGCTCGGCCGCTTCGGTCGTCGCGTTCCGTCTTCGGGATCCTCGCCGAGAGATCTCGAGAGCCTGCGGTCCAGCATCGAGGGCCGCGGGCTGGTGGCGACTCCGTTCGATGGCGGCTCGCTGGCGCTGCTCCGGGTGCTCGACCATCCCGTGCTGCTGGCGCTCGATCCGATGCGGTCGGATGGCCGCTCCAGCCGGGCCGCCGATGCGGCGGTCGGGGAAGGTGCGGACCCGTCCACGACGAGATGGGTCGCGATCACGGGCTTCGAGGGGGATCGGGCGACCGTGGCGGGCCTGCTCCCGGGGCGCACGGCGAGCGTGCCCGTCGAGGAGCTCGAGGATCTCTGGCTCGAGACGGGCATCCTGGTCTGGGAGCGCTTCGAGCGCGTTCCCCCGCTGCTGACGCAGGGCGACGAGGGCCGCGGCGTCCTCTGGCTGCAGCGCGCGCTCGCCGAGCTCCGTGTCCTTCGGGATCCGCCGACGGGTCTCTTCGACGCGACCACCCGGGACGCGGTCCGGAGCTTCCAGCGTGAGCGTGGGCTCGTGGCCGACGGCATCGCCGGCCCGCTGACCCAGATCGCGCTCTATGCCCGGCTGGATCGCTACCCCGTCCCCCGTCTCTCGAAGGCCGCCACGCGTGCGACCGGGATGGAGGGGGACTCTCTGGTCGGCGGCCTCCAGGCCGAACCTTCCGGAAGCCAGGAGGCGGACAGGGGATGAGCACCATCTTGAAGGCCCTGCGGCGCCTCGAAGAGGACGACGCGCGAAAGCCGGACGCGCCCTTCTCCACGAACGAGGCGCTGCGAGATCAGCTCCTGGCCGAGGAGTCGGCCGCCGCGGCCGCGAGGCCGGGCGTCGGATCCCGTCGGTCCGGGGATCGAGCGGGCCTCGCCGGGGGGGTCGCCAGGTGGGCCGCCAGCGGGAGACGTCCGGCGGGCTTCGCTCTGGCCCTGGTCGGGGCGTTCGCGGTCGGCGTGGGAGGCTGGTACGGACTCTCGGACTCTCGAGCGCCCACGACTCCGCTCGGGGGCGCCCGCTCCGCCGAGACGTCCGCATCGACACCCGTCGAGGATCCGGCGCCCGCCTCCGCATCGGCTCGTCTCTCTGCCCCAGCCCCAGCCCCAGCCCCGGCCTCCGTCTCGGCATCGGCCGCCGAGCCGACGCCGCCCGCTCTCGCCGCGGCCGCTGCGCCGGCGCCGCGGCTGGACGCCGTCCCGGCTCCGCGGCGGGACGGCGCTCCCGCCCCGCTGCCGACTCCGTCGACCGGCGGTCCGCCTGCGACGTCCGCCGTGGCGGCCTCCGCGTCTTCGACCGCTCCATCGGGCGTCGAGTCCATACCGACTGCGCCAGCGGCCGAGGCGACGGCTCTCCCGACCCCGACTCGGACCCCGGCCGCGACTCCGGCCTCTGCCTCGACTCCAACCGCGACCCCGACCTCCGCGTCCGCCCCGGTCGTGGCCGCAGTCGACGTCGGCTCCGACGCCGCAGAGAAGCCTGCAGCCGCGAGCGAGCAGTCCCCGACGGTCGTCCCGCCGCGTCCAGTCGCCGGGGCAGGCTCCGGCGAGACGGTCCGCCGCGCGTCGCAGCCCATGCGTCCGCAGCCGCGTCCGCAATCCCGTTCGCAGCCCGAGGTGATCCGCGTCGATCGTCCCTCGCTTCCCGATCTCGCCGTCCTGCAGACGAGCTGGCATCCACGACCCGAGCGACGCTCGACCCGGATCCAGGTGGGGCCGAGCGGGGAGTCCCTCCTTCTGCGCGAAGGCGACGCCGTCGGGGGCTTCGTCGTGCAGGAGATCTCGCCCTCCGCGGTCCTGTTCGCGGCCGGTGAGGTCGAGGTCCGGCGCCGGGTCGGCGCGGGCGTTCGCTGACGAGCGGGGGCCGTCGCTCCGTCTTCTTCGTCGCCCAGTGCCTCGTGCCTCCCGCCCCGCGGTGTCTTCCGCTCGCGTGCGCGACGCGCGCCTCGCGACGCGCGCTCGGCTGCGACCCGTCGCTGCAGGGCTGGCGGAGAGGGGATCCGGTACCTTCACGAGTCACGGCGGATCGGCCGGTCGGCGGATCGCCCGGTCGCGTCGGGGCAGACGAGAGGAATCGCATGAAGGGCCTGAGCCGAGGCAGCGCCTGGTCGGCGGAGCGTGTCGAGGAGTTTCTGGAGAGCTATCGGGCCCCGCTGCGCCTGGCGGTCACGACGGGTTCGGGTCATCCGATGATCTGCTCGCTCTGGTTCCGCTCGCGCGACGGTCGGCTTCTCTGCGCCACGAAGGACGATGCGAAGATCGTCGAATGGCTTCGGGCCGACCCGCGCTGCGCCTTCGAGCTCGCGCCGAACGAGCCGCCCTATTTCGGGGTGCGGGGTCGCGGGCGGGCCTCGATCTTTTCGGAGGGCGCGGCCGACCTGCTCGGCGAGCTGATCGATCGCTATCTCGGGAGTCGGGAGTCGGAGCTGGCCGGCTGGCTCCTCTCGAACGCCGAGAACGAGGTCACGATCGCGATCGAGCCGGAGTGGCTCACCTCATGGGACTACAGCGCGAGGATGGGCGGCGAGCAGGCATGCTGAATGGGTTGACGTTCGCGCTGCTGCTGACCTCTCTCTTCATCCTCCGCTTCAGGGGCTGGAAGCGCCCCGGGCTGGTCGTGGCCTACTTCGTCTTCTTCGCGGCGCTCGAGATGGCGGCGAGCCACTACCTGCTGCCCCCCGGCGCGATCGGTCCCGAGCTGGCCTGGGTCTGTCTCGGACTCTCGGTGCCGATCTGGGTCTCGATCGTCCTGGTCTGGCGCCACGAGGTCTCGCAGGACGTGCGGGATTGAGGGGGCAGAGCGCCAACGGGCAGGGCGCGAACGGGCCCGGCGCCGTCGGAGAGGCGCCGAGGCGCTTGCCCGAGCGCGCTCGGGAGCGGTTCCGTGAGCGCGTCCCCGAGACGGTCGGGCGCTCCCTCGCGACGCTCCGGGCGACGCTCTTCGTGACGTTCGTCCTGCTCGCGTCCGCCGGCTGCGAGCAGGATTTCCTGGCCGAGGGGCCGGACGCGCGCTGCACCGAGGTCGGTGCCCAATGCGTGCTTCCGGACGGGCCGCTCGGGGTCTGCGAGTCGATCGCCTGCGGCGAGGGCGAGAGCCCGCCCTGCTTCGTCTGCACGCCGCAGCATTAGAGGCCATTCATGGGGCATGGAGGGGCGACCCGATGACGGATCTCGAGACCGGATCGCTCGAAGCGAGCCATCTGATCCTGCACGTGGCCGATACCGACGCCACGATCGACTTCTGGTGCCGGGGGCTCGGAGGCGTGATCGAGCAGGACGAGGAGCTCGCCTCCCCCGCGCTCGACGCCATCTTCGGGCGAGAGGGCGTTCGCATCCGGGACACCTTCATCCGCATCGGCGGGCTCCGGCTGCATACGATCGAGACCCTGGACGTCCGCAGGACGCGACCGCAGAGGTCGCCCCTCGAGAGACCCCTCGGCCTCACCGGCATGTCGTTCCGGGTCCCGGATCTCGATGCCGCCCATGCGCGCGCGACGCGCGAGGGGCGCAGCCCGACCGAGGTCTACGCCTTCGAGGAGCTCGAGTCGCCGGTCCGGATGTTCTTCCTGGAGGATCCCGACGGGCTCCGCGTCGAGATGATCGAGGAGAAGTCCTGACCGGGCCCTCGGGTCCGCCGCAGGCGGAGGGGAGGCTCGCCCGGCGCCGCGACTCCTCCGAGGGGACGACCGATCGATGACCAGGCATTGCCCGAACGAGGACTGCCCGGGTCTGGCGCGCGACGGGATCGTGGCGGAGTACGTCGACACGATGGAGGCCTGCGTCGACTGTGGGGCGCGCCTGATTCCGGGCGAGGCCCTTCCCGAGCCGCCGCCGCCGCTCGAGTACAACGAGCTCCGCACCGTCTTCATCGCCGCCGACGTCCTGCAGGGCCATCTGGCGCGCGCCGTGCTCGAGGCGGAGGGCATCCCGGTCTTTCTCAAGGGCGAGGGGCTCCGGTCGGCCGTGGGCGAGCTGCCGCCCGACGTCATGCAGGTCGAGGTCCAGGTCCCCTTCGAGCGGGAGGAGGAGGGACGGGCGCTCGTGGCGCGCTTCGAGCCGGGAGAGCGTGGGCGCGGGCGGGGATCGGCGAGGAGCGCGGGCATCGACGCGGGCATCGACGCCGGCGTCGAGAGAACGGGAGCCGGATGGGGCGGAGATTTCGGCGAGCGAGGCGACGATCCGAGCTAACGCAGCGAGACCGTTCCGTTCGAGGTGCGAAGGCGGATCGGGACTCCGCCCTTGCCGAGCCGCCCGCGGATGCGACCCGAGGTCTCGCCCACCTCGTCCTCGAGATCGAGATCGTTCCGGATCGAGCCGTTCTCGACCCGGATGTCGACGTCGGCGTCGGCGTCCTCGGCGAGCTCGAGGACGATGCGCCCGTTGCTGGTCGAGAGCGAGATCCCGTCTCTGCCGAGCGCCTCGACCGAGGCCCGGATCACGCCGTTCGAGGTCGACGCGTCGATCGAGCCGCTATGGCGACCGACCTCGATCTTGCCGTTGCTGGAGCGGGCGTGGAGGCGGCCGTGGCTGGCGCGGCAGGTGACCTTCGCGTTGGCCGTGGTCACGTCGATGTCGCCGTGGACGTCGTTGATCGAGACGGAGCCGTTGCTGGAGCGAGCGCGGATCGAACGCTCGACGCCCTCCAGGCAGATCTTGCCGTTGGTGGACGTGAGGGCGAGCTGGGTGTCGCGAGGCACGCGGACGTCGATGTGGGCGACGGCGCGCCGGCTGCACTTGCGGGGGATCTGGACCTCGATCTCGAGGACCTCTCCCGAGCGGGAGTGCTGGACGGAGATCAGGTCGAGGAGCTTCTCTGCGAGATCCGGGCAGTCGGCGCGCACGCTCTTGTGGACGCGGATCTCGATGTCCTCGCGGTCCTCGCCGGTCACCCGCGTCTTGCCGTTCGCGTTGTAGATGCTGAGGGCGCGGCCGCTGGGCGCCGGGACCGAGAGGCTCTCCATCCGGCTGGCGGTCTCGGTCCAGGGCATGCGGGAGAAGAGGCTGCGCAGCAGGCCGCCGAAGCCCGCATCCGGGATCCCGATGCGATGCCTGGATCGCTCCGGCAACGTCACGACCGGCCTCCCCGCTGGCCGCTCGCCGTCGGCTGTGCCCGGCGTCCCGTCGAGGGCGGGCAGGCCGTCTTCATCCATCCGCCCCTCAATGGAAGCGCCCCTTCCCGTTCTGGTCGTCGTCGCCGCCTCGCCAGCGATCGCGATCGCGCCGGTCCTCCCGATGGACCGCGCGGATCTTCTGACGCATCCGATAGCGACGCCACTTCAGGAGCAGGGATTGCGGAGTCGGTGCGCCCGGCGTCCGCCCCTCGTTCACCAGGTAGATCCAGCCCACCAGCACGCCCGCGAGATGGCCGATATGGCTCACGTTCTGTGCGCTGGAGATCCACTCCATCAGGAAGATCAGCGGGATCAGGTAGATGGCCTTCATCGGGATCGGCGGGAAGAGAAGCATGATCGTGCGGTCGGGCCAGGTGAAGGAGTAGGCCAGCAGGACGCCCATCACCGCGCCGGACGCGCCCAGCGTGAAGCCGAAGTACTCGCTCTCGCTCGCCAGGCCCATCCAGCCCAGCAGCACCGGGATCGAGGCGATCAGGAATCCCGCGCCGACCCCGCACGTCAGGTAGTAGCGGAGGAAGCGCTGCTCGCCCCAGAGCAGGGCCAGGGACGATCCGAACATCCAGAGCGCGAACATGTTGAAGGCGATGTGGAGGAACGAGGTCGGGCTGTGGAGCCACATGTACGTGAACACGCGCCACAGCTGGAAGTCCTCCCAGACCGCCGCGGGCTGGACCACGCCGAAGCGCGTCACGTCGAAGCCGATGCTCGGGCCGAGGATCTGGGCGATGAAGACGGCCCCGTTCGCGATCATCAGGTTCTTGATGATCTCGGGCGTCTGGGGGGGACCGAAGCTCATCTGTGCGCCGCCGCGTCCGTACAAACTCGACACTCCAATTCGAATCGCTTCCGGTCGCGCTCTCCACTCGAAGGGCGAAGTGCCGGATGCGGGCCTTCGTCTTGCCTGAGTTGAGAGGCCGCGGCCGCTGGATCGGTGTCGACGGGAACGGGCGCGTGCTCCCGCAGGACCTGCAGAGGCTAGGGATCGTGGATTGGACGGTCAACGAAGCGGGCGAGAACGAGACACCCTGGGGGCCAGCGAGCCGGGCCGGGGCCCTGATCGGCGCCGCTCAGATCTCCGGGCGGGCCGCGGCCAGCAGCAGGGCGGCCACCGACTTGGCGTCGGTCAGCTCGCCGCGATGGACGCGGTCGAGCGCGTCGGCCAGGGGCAGCGGGACGAGCTCGATGATCTCGTCCGGGTCGAGCTGCTGGGTCGTGCGCTCGAGGTCGCGGCCCACGAACAGGTGGATCACCTCGTCGGTGAAGCCGGGCGAGGTCCAGATCGAGGACAGGCGCTCGATGCGCCCCGCGCGGTAGCCCGTCTCCTCCTCGAGCTCCCGCGCAGCGCAGGCCTCGGGGGCCTCGTCCGGATCGAGCTTGCCGGCGGGGACCTCGAGCAGGTAGCCGCCCGTCGCGAAGCGATATTGCCGGATCAGGAGGACCGTCCGGGCGTCGAGAAAGGGCAGGACGGCCGCGGCTCCCGGATGAGGCAGGAGATCGAGCTCCACCCGACGCCCGTTGGGCAGCTCGACGGACTCCGTCACGAGCTCGAATCGCGCCCCGCGCTGCACGCGTCGGGTGGGCGGAGCCTCCTCGTCTCTCGTCATGATCGCTCCTCCCCCGCTCTCGCGCCCGTGCTTGCCGGCGCGTACCCGTCCCGGTCCGCGCCGGTGCCCGCGCGCGCGCCGCCGAGCCCCCGATCCGCATCCCGTCCCGCCGCGACCCCGGGCCCTCCCGAGTCTGACTCAGGCCCCCCGCAGCGCCAAGCCGCACGCCCCGCGACCGGCAGCGTGCGCTCCGTCGCGGTAGGCTGCGCCGCGTGAGCCCGCGCCCCTTCGAACGACCCGCGACGATCCATCTGCCCGAGAGCGCCGGACTCGTTCCGGGCGCCTCCCTCGACGGTCTCTGGCTCCCGGCTCGCGGCGACGGGGAGCCGCGTGGAGGAGCCGTCGTGGCGCCGCCCCATCCACTCATGGGCGGAAGCATGGATTCACCCGTCGCCACCGAGATCGCCCTCGCCGCCAGCGACGCGGGTCGGATCGCCCTGCGCTTCGACTGGCGGGGCGTCGGGGGCAGCGCGGGTAGCCCCTCCGGAGAGGCGGAGGACGCCGACACCGACTACCGGGCCGCGATCGAGTTCATGGAGGAGAGCGTCGACGGTCCGATCGTCGCCTGTGGCTACTCGTGGGGAGCCCTCGCCGCGGCCCGGGTCGGCCTCGCCTCGCCGCGGGTCCGCGCGCTCGCGCTGGTCGCGCCGCCGGCGTCGATGCTCGACCTCGAGGCCCTCGCCGCCTGGGGACATCCGATCCTGGTCGTCGTCGGCGACCGCGACGAGTACGCCCCGCTGGCGCCGCTGCAGGGCGCTCTCGAAGGGGTCGCCACCGCGGAGGTCGCCGTCCTGGAGGGCGTCGATCATTTCTTCATGAGCGGTCTCGGAGAGCTGGGCAGCCGGATCCGGAGCTGGCTCGGAGCGGACCGCTGATGGGAGGCTGAGGGGCTGACGGAGTGCGGGCTGGCGGGCGGCTGCGCCTGCGCGCCGCGCTCGGCCGCGAGCGGGGCCTGGCGTCCTGTCCCGGAAGCTCGCCCGCATTCGATCGCGTCTGCGGGCCGCGTGCTGCGTTGCGCTCGGTCCGCGCTAGCGGGCGATCTCGAGCTCGATCCGGAAGCGCGCGCCCCCGCTCGAGCCGTCCTCGACCGTGATCGATCCTCCGGCCTCCTCGACGATGCGCTTGCAGATGGCCAGCCCCAGGCCGCCGGCGCTCTCGCTTCGCGACGTCCAGAACGGCTCGAAGATGCGTCCTCGGATCGCCGGCTCGATGCCGGGACCGGCGTCCTCGACCGAGAGCTCGAGATGGTTCATCTCGTCCGGGCTCCAATCGGCGGACAGCACGATCGTGCCGCCCTCGGGCGTGACCTCCGTGGCGTTCAGGAGCAGGTTCAGGAGCAGCTGTCGCAGCCCGTCGTCGGAGAGCGCGAGCGGCGGCAGCCTCGGTGCGATCCGCGTCTCGAGCTCGATGCCCTGCTCTCGACAGCGATAGGCGAGGAGCTGGAGCGTGGTCTCGACCGCCTCTCCGAGGCGCGCGCCCTCTCCGGGATGGGGGCGGCTCGCCGGGCGGGCATGTCGAAGCAGGTCGTCGAGCATCCGCTCGAGGCGAAGGATCTCGTCGTTCACCACGAGGCGGAAGTCGTCGTAGAGCTCGGGGTCGTTCCGACGCTCGGGCAGCAGCTGGAGGAAGGTCTTCACGGAGACCAGCGGGTTGCGGATCTCATGCACGATCTCGGCCACGAGCTCGCCGAGCGCCGCCAGCCGATCGAGCCGCTGCACGGCCTCGTCGAGCTGGCCGAGCCGGTCGAGCGCGAGATTCGTCGACATCGTCTCGCCGAGATGGCGCACGACCTCGCCGAGGACGGCGATCGCTCTCGGCCGCAGCGGTCGGCCATGGACCTCGGAGAAGAGGAGCAGGACCGCGGCCGGCGCAGCGCCCAGCCCCGGAACCGGTGCGGCGGCGGCGATGCCGCGAGCCGCCAACGCGGCCAGCTCCGGCGTGAGCTCCGCCTCGCCTTCGGTCAATCGACTCGGCTCCGAGAGCGCCGCGAGTCCGCGATAGAGCTCCCGGGTCGCCGGAATCCGACCGGCCGAGTCCGCCGGCCGCGCGCCGAGCACACGGGGCTCACCGGCGGCATCGACCCCCCAGGCCACCGCGGCGCCCACGCCATCCTGTCGCTCGAGCCGGGTCAGCGCCTTCAGCAGGAGCGCCTGGCTCTCGGATCCGACGGCCTCGGTCCGGGCATCATGGGGAAGGAGGAGCGCATCCAGCAACGCATCCTCGGCCGCGCGTCGTCGGTCGCGAGCGCGGCGAGCACGACCGTGGCGTCTCGCACCCGAACGGATTGCGTTCGGCGCGCTCTCGCTGCCTCCGGTGATCTCCCCCATCTGCTCGCGGAATAACCCATCGACGTCCTTCTTGTCAATGAAGACGGCGAGGCCAGGCGGGTCGATGAAGGTCGACGAGAGGTTGGAGGCAAGGCCGGGGGTCAGGCCGGAGTTCGGGTCGGAGGTCAGGTGTCGGAGGTCGGGTGTCGAAGGTCAGAGGCGAGGTGGGAGCAATGGACGGAGGAAGGCCGGATGCGAGAGTCCGATCCGATCTATCCCCGATCCTCCCGCCTGAGGAGGACCCGCCGCTTCTTGCTCGCCTCGCGCTTACGCCGCTTTCGCGCGAGAGACGAGAGGCGGAGGAGCATGCCATCGCCCCAGACCTGGAGTCGGTTCGGCCTGGTGTGGGACGTCTTCGTCTCGCTCATCTGCTCTCTCTCTCTCTCTCTCTCTCTCTCTCTGCGCGCTCG
>CAYXLY010000015.1:0-20305 GCA_964466005.1 uncultured Spirochaetaceae bacterium
GATTCTCCGGAGTGACTGGAGTTCAGACGTGTGCTCTTCCGATCTCGTGCCGCGCGAATCTCCGTCAGGCTCGATGAGCACGAAGACGAGACCCGTGTCCGGCTCGCCGGGCTCGAGCGTCAGCCCGACCTCGTCTCCACTGTGGAGGCTGCGTCCGCCGCAGCTCACTCGACGCGCGATCGTCGTCTGTCCCACGCACCGCTCCTGAGGATCGAAGAGACGCGAACCCGCGGACTCTCGTCGCGGTCCATCCCTTCCGGGCGCTCCCGTTCGGACGCGCTCGCTCGGCTTGCGCGCGACGGCCGCCGGGGGAGCGTAGCGTGCTCGCCACCGCGGGGGCGAGCGCCGCCTGCAGGAGACGCCGGATCCGGCGCGCGGGATTCAGGACGAGGCGGCGGGAGCAGGCACGCCGGACTCGGCGAGCCAGGCGCGCACGGCTCCCAGAATCTCCCGGGCGGACTGGAATCGGTGGGCGGGGTCCTTGGCGAGACATCGGTCGACGATCTCCGCCAGGGGAGCCGGCAGGTCCGCTCGCAGATCGCGGATGTTCGGCGCTGCGGTATGCAGGTGGTGATAGGGGATGTTGCCCTCTTTGAAGGGCACGGTCCCGGTCGCCAGCTCGAAGATCGTGACGCCGAGCGAGTAGATGTCGGTGCGATGATCGACGTTCTTCCCGACCGTCTGCTCGGGGCTCATGTAGTAGGGCGTGCCGGCCACGACGGTCGTGTGATTGCGCGCCTCTCGGACGACCTTCGCGAGACCGAAATCCATCAGCTTGGCCTTCTTGTCCCGGGTCCACATCACGTTGGCGGGCTTGATGTCGCGGTGTACGACCTTCTTCTCGTGGGCGTAGGCGAGCGCCTCGCTGACCTGCATCAGGACATGGAGGATGCCCGAGGGCGAGATCGCCCCCCGGCGTCGGAGGATCTCCTTGAGAGTGGTGCCCTCCACGTACTCCATGGCGATGTAGTAGCGACCCTCCTGCTCCCCGGTGTCGTAGACGGTGACGATGTTGGGATGGTTGAGCTTCGCCGCGGCCTGCGCCTCGCGCATGAAGTTCGTGATCGCCTGGCTGCTCTCGCTCACCGCCTGGGGAAGCACCTTGAAGGCGACGAGTCGATCGAGGACCGTGTCCTGGACCTTGTAGACGATGCCCATCCCGCCTCGCCCGAGCTCGCCGACGATCCGGTAGCGCCCCGCGTCCGGCCCCTGCCCGAAACGCGCGGGCACCCCCCCGACGTCCTCGCCGGCGGGCCCCGCGGATCTCGCATCGGCCCCGCCGTCCTGCGACCGGGCCTCGGCGAGGCGAGCCTCGACGTCGCGATAGTGGTAGTCGAAGGTCAGGATCTTCTCGAAGATCGCGGCCGCCTCGAGGGGCTTGCCGTCCTCGAGCTGGATGCAGGCGAGCTTGTAATGGCCGTCGAGGGAGTCCCGATCGAGATCCCTGCCGGCGAGGGCCTGCTGCAGCTTCGTGATCGCGATGGAGACCTGGCCGCGGGCGGCGAAGATGTCGCCCAGGATCGCGGCGGCGCGGGCGAAGTCCTCGTCCTCCTGGGGGACCTTCTGCAGGACCGAGATCGCCTCGTCGTCGAGCCCCTCCCGGTGGTAGGTCTCGCCCGCACGAAGGAAGCTCCCGGCCTTCTCGAGCAGCTCGGCCTCCTTCGTCGGCAGACCCGCCAACGCATAACACTCGGCGGACTCGGTGAAGCGGCCCGCTCGCTCGAAGGTCGCCGCGGCCCGCTCCCGATCTCCCGCGAGCTGGAACATCTCGGCCGACTGGGCGAAGCCATGCTGGCGTTCGTAGCATTCACCGGCCTCGGCATAGCGCTCCAGGCTGCGGTAGAGATCGCCCGCCTCCATGTAGTCGCCCGCCTCTTCGAGCAGCTCGGCCGCCCTCTCGTTCTCGCCGGCGTCGCGGAGATGGTTCCCGAGCAGCCGGGCCGCATCGGCGTCCTGGCCGATGGCGCGGAGCGCCTCCGCCGCCCGCTCGATCTCGCCCGCGGCGCGAAAATGGAGGGCCGCGGTCTCGTGGTCCCCGAGCGAGGCGGCGACCTCCGCCGCCTCGAGCGAGCACTCGCCCCGGACGAAGATCTCGAGGGCCCGATCCGGCTCGCCGGCCTTCAGGAAGAGGCGTCCGGCCTGCCGGACCAGCTTCGAGAGCTCGGCCGCCTTCTTCGGGTCCATCAGGGCCTTGCCGCCCTCGTCGGCGACGACGGCCGCGAGGCAGTCTCCGGCGAGCTTCCAGTCCTGACACTTCACGTAGTTGGCCGCGGCATGGCGCAGGAAATCCGTCTCGCGATAGCAGCGGGCGGCCTGTCGATGATCGCCCGCCTTCTCGAACATCTCCGCCGCGACGCTCTTGTGCTCGGCCTTCAGATAGCATTCGGCGGCGCGGGCCCACTCCTCCTGCTGGCTGAAGATCGAGCCGGCGGCCTCGTAGCTCCCGCCCTGCAGATGGAGCTCCGCGGACTCGAGGAAACGGTTCTGATCGTGCCGGACCTCGGCCGCCCGGATCGGCTCGCCCGCCTCGAGGAAGAAATCGGCGGCCGCATCGAGCTGCTCGTGACTCCAGAGCAGCTCGGCCGCCTCGAGGACCTGCCCCTGCCGCTCGAGGGCCCGCGCCTGCTTGAGGATCCTCTTGACCGCGCGCTTGTCGGCGGGCGCCCGTCCCGGGCCCTCCCTTCCAGATTCGCCCCGCGGCGCCTCGCCCTCGTCCTTCGTCCCGCCCTCGCCGCTCCCGCCGATCAGCCCGACCGCGAAGGCGAGCAGCGGGAGCCCCCCGGCCAGCAGTCCGAGCGCCACCGGTCCCTGCGCCAGCAGCGCCTCGGCGCGCGTCGCCAGGTCGGACGGGAGGTCGGCTCCCGAGTCCAGGGCGCGACGACCGAGACCCTGCAAGACGCTCCGCATCCCGTCGGTCAGGCCCGCGCTCGCCTCGAGCGAGACCAGCAGACCGAAGAGCCCCGATCCACAGGCGATCAGGGCGACGGGAAGGGACAGCAGTCGGGCCAGGATGCGCACGCTTCGGATCCATCCTCTCGGGAGAAGCCAGGCCGCGAGAGCCCTCCGGCCCCGGGTCGCTTCGACCTGCTGTCGCCTATCGGCCGTCGGCCCGCCGGAGCTGAGCCCCGAGAGGTCCGGAGAGCGGACCGTCGCGGCTCCCGTATGCTTGTCCGCGTGAGCCCGACACAGCGATCCCGAAGCGGCCTTCTCCGAGTGATCCGCCCGTCTTTGCGACGCGCTCTCGGAGCTCGATGGGCCGTCTGCGTGGCGGCCTGCGCCTTGCTGCCGCTCGCTCGCGCCTCGGCTGCCGGACAGGAGGGGCCGGAGACTCTCTTCTCCCTGCATGCCCACGAGCTGCCGGGCCGGATCGTCGAAGCGTGGCCCCTGTCCGTCTCGTCGTGCGCGGGCAGCGATTCGGATCTGCTCGTCCTTCACGTGGAAGGGGGCCCGCCCTCGCCCCGACGGAGGGTGACCTGGATGCCCTGCGGGAGTGCGGTGCGACCCGGCGATCCGGCCATTCGGCAGAAGACGCTGGCGCCGGAGGTCGCAGGGATCGACGTCGCTCTGCTCCCCGGACGCCGCGGCCCTCAGCTCCTGTCGGTCTCGGCCCGGGGGCTCGAGATCGCCCCCCTGCCTCCGAGCGCCCGCGACGGGGACGGCGCTGCGGACCCGTCCCGACGAGGCGAGACCGATGGCTCGAACGGGGACGAAGCGCGAGAGCGATCCGGGGAGCGAGAGCAGCGGATCTTCTGGCCCGCTCCCGAGCGGCTTCCCCTGCCTCCCCGACCCCGTCTCGTCTCCCGGATCCGGATGGTCGACGACTGGCACTCCTCGGGCCGGCCCAGCGTCCTCCTGCCCTCGCTCTCGGGAGCCCTCCTGCTCGATCCCGGGACCGGCCGGACGCGGGGGCTGCCCCTGCCCCTCTACGCCGACTACGAGACGTCGGAGCCCTTCCTGCCGTCTCCCGTCTGGAGCTGGATGACCCAGGAGGTCCACTGGCCGACCCTCGCTCGCGCGGATGACGACGGCGACGGACGCCTCGATCTCTTCGCCCTCTCGCGCTGGTCGGTCTGGATCTATCGCGCCGGCTCCGAAGGCCTGCCCATGGAGCCGACGCGTCGCCTCGAGCTCGCCCCCTTCGACGAGGAGACCGAGCGGCGATTCCGGGGGACCAGCCAGACCCATCTCGCCCGCGACCTCGACGGCGACGGCCGGGCCGAGCTGCTGCTCACGTCCATCACCGGCAGCCTGACGCGCGGCCGATCGGTCACCCGGATCCACGCGGGCGGAGCGCAGGGAGTCGATCTGCGGAGCGCGCCTCTGGCGGTGCGGGAGAGCGAGGGCGGCTTCTCCGAGCTCCACCCGGTGGATCTCGACGGGGACGGTCGGGTCGAGCTCGTCGAGACCACGATGGAGCTCGGCCTGCTCCAGCTGGTGCGCATCCTGCTGACGCGGCGGGCCGAGACGACGGTGCGGGTCCTCGTGCTCGACGCCGGTCGACCCGAGGGCCTCCGGGTCGCCTTCGAGGACGACCTGAGCTTTCGGCTCGACTTCGGAGAGGCGAGCGTCTCGGGACTTCTTCCGGCGCTGGGCGACTGGAACGGCGACGGGATCCAGGACCTCCACGTGTCGCGGGGAGAGGAGGCGATCGGCTTTCGGCTCGGGTCCGATCGGCCGGACGAGCCGCTCTTCGGCGCCGTCGTCGGCGATCAGCCCCTCCCCCTCGGCAGCGGGCGCAGCCGCAGCGCCGATCTCGACGGCGACGGGCTCGACGAGATCATCGCCTTCGATCGGACCGACCCGGACGCCCCCCTCGTCGTGCTGCAGAACCGCGGGAGGCTGCCCGGGACCCCGCCGACCCTGCGCCCTGCGCCGCGACGCCCGGCGCGCGATCGCTGATCGGCTCCCCGATCCGGCCCCTCACGGGTCACCAGGGCCGGCTCGTGCTCTCGTCCTCTCGTCCCGGTCGTCCGCGGGTCCGGCTCCTTCTCAGGTCCGGCGCGATGGGATCCCGAGATGCGCGAAGGCGTGATCCGTCGCGACCCGACCGCGAGGTGTTCTGGTGAGGAATCCGCAATGAATCAAGTAGGGTTCGACCACATCCTCGAGCGTTCCCTTGTCTTCGCCGACGGCGGCGGCCAGGGTCTCGAGGCCGACGGGACCCCCTCCGAACTTCTCCACGATCGCGCGCAGCAGCGCCCGGTCGAGTCCATCGAAGCCGGCCTCGTCGACGTCGAGGCGGCCGAGTGCGAAGCGCGCCGTGTCGAGTCGGATCCCCTGATCGCGCCCATCCCGGACGGACGCGAAGTCACGCACCCGCCTCAGCAGACGGTTCGCGATGCGAGGGGTTCCCCGCGAGCGGCGGGCGATCTCATGGGCCGCCTTCGGCTCCACTCCGAGTCCGAGCAGCCCCCCCGAGCGCGTGACGATCTGCTCCAGATCCGCGACCGGGTAGTACTCCAGCCGCGCGGACCAGCCGAAGCGGTCGCGCAGCGGGGACGTCAGCAGCCCGGCGCGGGTCGTCGCGCCGACCAGCGTGAAGCGCGGAAGATCGAGGCGGATGGAGCGGGCCGTGGGCCCCTCCCCGATCAGCAGATCCAGCTGGAAATCCTCCATGGCCGGATAGAGGATCTCCTCCACCACGGCCGAGAGGCGATGGATCTCGTCGATGAAGAGCACGTCGCCCGCCTCGAGATTGGAGAGCAGCGCGGCGAGGTCGCCCGGGCGCTCGATCGCCGGGCCGCTGGTCGCGCGGAACTGTGCGCCGAGCTCCTGGGCCACGATGCGCGCCAGCGAGGTCTTGCCGAGTCCGGGCGGACCATGGAAGAGCACGTGGTCGAGCGGCTCCTCCCTCTCGCGGGCAGCGCGCACGAACACGCTCAGGTTCTCGCGAAGCCGCGGCTGTCCGATCATCTCCTCGAGATTGCGGGGCCGGAGCGACTCCTCGGCGCTGCGCTCGTCCGGCGAGGGGTCCAGGCTGAGCTCTCCCCGCTCGATGCTCATGCTCGTCCCTCCGATCTGCCGACCCGTCCGCGCCGCCTGCTCGTCATGGCGCCAGACGCCGCAACGCGATCCGGATCAGCACCTCGAGACTCGACCCGCCGGGCGCCTCTCCCAGCGCGGCCTCGACGACGCGTTCCGCTCGCGCCCGGGGATAGCCGAGATTCACCAGCGCCGACAGGAGCTCTTCTCCCGCATCGGCCGCGAGCAGATCGCTCGCGTCCGCGCCGGCCGGAGAGGCCCCGAGTCGACGCGCCAGCGTCTCCGCCTCGTCCCGCAGCTCGACGGCGATCCGCTCGGCGAGCTTCGGACCGACGCCGGGGGCCTGCCGCAGGCCTCGGGCATCCGCCTCCCTCAGGACCCGCAGCAGTCGCTGCGGCTCCATGCCCGAGAGCACCGACTGCGCGAGCTTCGGGCCGACGCGGCTCGCGCGCAGGAGCAGATGGAAGAGCTCGCGCTCGAGCGGGGTCGCGAACCCGAAGAGCTGGATGGCATCCTCGCGGACCGCCGTGTGAACGAGCAGGGAGACGGTCTTGCCGAGGTCCGGGAGCGTCTCGAAGGTGGACAGGGGCACCTGCAGCTCGTAGCCGACTCCCTGGACATCGAGCACCACCCGGGTCGGCGCCTTCTCCCGGAGGATCCCCTCCAGCCAGGCGATCATCGGCTCCGCTCGAGCACGAGCCGCGTCAGGCTCCGCCGCTGGCTCCCCCGCCGACGGCGCACGGGGAGCTCCGCCAGCGGACCGGCCTGAGCGAAGGCGAGCGCGAGGGCCAGCGCATCGGCGGCATCCGTCGCCGGGGGCCGCTCGAGGCCCAGGAGTCGCGCGACCATGCCCTGCATCTGCGACTTGTCGGCGGCTCCCGTCCCGGTGACCGCCTTCTTGACCTGGCGCGCCGCGAGCTCGGACACGGGCACTCGCGCCTCGCCCAGGCTGGCCAGCAGGGCCCCGCGCGCTTGTCCCAGCACCAGCGCCGAGCGCGCGTTCGAGGCCAGGAAGACCCGCTCCACCACGGCCATGTCGGGTCTCTCCTCGAGCAGGACCGACTGCAGCTCTGCATGAAGGAAGTGCAGGCGCTCCGGGAGATCCGCCCCCTTCGGCGTCCTCAGGACTCCGTGCCGGAGATGCCGGATCGTGCCGCCGGAGCGTTCGACGAGACCGAAGCCCGTCGCCGTGGAACCGGGATCCACCCCCAGGACCCGCATTCCATCCTCCTTCGCGGCGCGTCGGGCGGGCCGTCGGGCCCTCCGGACCCGTCGCTCGCCGGGTGACGCGCTAGGCGAGCTTCTCCAGCTCCTCCTCGGAGATGTCGAAGTTCGCATAGAAATTCTGCACGTCGTCGAGGTCTTCGAGGGCGTCCGCCAGCCTCAACATCTGCTCTGCATCGCTTCCGGTGAGCTTCACGGTCGTGGAGGGCTGCATCGTCAGCTCCGCCGAGGCGGGCTCGAAGCCCCGGGCCGCGAGCGCCTCCTGGACCGCGTGGAACTCCGTCGGACCGGTCACGACCTCGCAGGTCCCCTCCCCCTCGATCACGTCCTCGGCGCCCGCCTCGAGAGCCGCCTCGAGCAAGGCATCCGACTCGAGGGCGTCGTCCTCGAAGAAGAGGACCCCACGCTTCTCGAAGAGATAGGCCACGCAGCCCGAGGCGCCGAGATTTCCCCCGTGCTTGGAGAGCGCGTGCCGGACGTCTCCCACCGTGCGGTTCTTGTTGTCGGAGAGGGTCTCGATGAGGATGGCGGCGCCGCCCGGCCCGTAGCCCTCGTAGATCGACTCCTCGAAGGCGTCGCCCTCGCCGCCGCCGACGCCCTTCTGGATGGCTCGCTGGATGTTGTCCTTGGGCATGTTGGCGGTCTTGGCCTTGTCGATCACGAGGCGCAGACGCGGGTTCGAGTCCGGATCTCCGCCGCCGATCCGCGCCGCAGTCTGCAGCTCCCGGATCAGCTTGGTGAAGATCTTCCCCCGCTTGGCGTCGAGCGCGCCCTTCTTGCGCTTGATCGTCGACCACTTGGAATGCCCGGACATCGAAACTCCTGCTCTCGGCCCGTCCGGGATAGCACAGAGCCCCGCGCGCGAGCCATCGGGCGGGTGCGTCCCGACATACAGTCGCGGGCCGGCCTTGCCGATACGACGGGGGCATTCCCGGAGAGCGGGCCTTCCCCACAGGGCGACCCGCACTTCGAAGACCATCCGGCGCAGCGGATGCGCTCGGGACGCGCGGGCTCGGCCCGACGCCCGGGCCGCGAGAGGGAGCGCCAGGAGGAGCAGGTGGCATGGGCGAGATCGCCGTCGGAATCGATCTGGGAACGAGCAATACCTGCGTCGCGCTGATGCGAAACGGACAGGTCGAGGTGCTGCCGAATGCCTTCGGCGAGCGCACCTCGGCCAGCGTCGTCCACTTCCACGATGACGGCAGCGTGGAGGTCGGCAACTCCGCGAAGGCGAAGGTGATCCATGCGCCGGCGCAGACCGTCAGCTCCGCCAAGCGCCTGATCGGCCGCTACTTCTTCTCCGAGGAGGTCAAGAAGGCCCAGGCCATCTATGCCTACGAGATCATCGAGGCGCCCAGCCACGGCGTGCGGATCGAGATCCGGGAGGAGGAGTTCTCGCTGCCCGAGATCTCCGGGATGGTGCTGCGGGAGATGAAGCAGATCGCCGAGCACCAGACGGGAGAGAAGGTCACGAAGGCCGTCATCACGGTGCCCGCCTACTTCAACGACAATCAACGCCAGGCGACGAAGGACGCCGGTCGGATCGCCGGCCTCGAGGTCCTGCGCATCCTGAACGAGCCCACCGCCGCGGCGCTGGCCTACGGCTTCGGGATGGGACTGAACCAGCGCGTCGCCGTCTACGATCTCGGCGGCGGGACCTTCGACATCTCGGTCCTCGAGATCGGCAAGGACATCTTCGAGGTGCTGGCCACCTGCGGTGACACCTTCCTCGGCGGAGACGACTTCGACGACCGGCTGATCGACCTGCTCGCCGACGAGTTCGTGGCTCGCGAGGGCATCAATCCGCGCAACGACCCCTTCGCCTTCGAGAAGCTGAAGGTGGCCGCCGAGAACGCCAAGAAGCAGCTCTCCATCGACGAGGAGGTGCAGGTCCGGATCGAGGAGGTCCTGACGGGAGAAGACGGACGACCGCGCGGACTCGAGCGGGTCATCAGTCGGGCCGAGCTCGCGCAGCTCGTCCAGGACCTGATCCAACGAACCTTCAAGGTCTGCGACGAGGCGCTCCAGCAATCGGACCTGACGGTGCGAGACCTCGACGGCGTCATCCTGGTCGGTGGCCCGACCCGGCTGCCGATCGTGCGGGAGGCGGTGACCCACTACTTCCAGCAGGACCCGCGATCCGACGTCGATCCCGACGAGGTGGTCGCCATGGGCGCGGCGATCCACGCCGCCTCGCTCGTCGGCGAGGCCCACGACTCGATGCTGCTCGACGTGACGCCCCTCGATCTCCGCATCGGCGTCGCGGGCGGCCTCGCGGAGCCCGTCATCGAACGCAACACGCCGGTGCCGATCGAGCAGACCCGGACCTTCACGACCTTTCAGGATCATCAGGAATCGGTCCAGATCCGCGTCTACCAGGGTGACCACCGGCTCGCCGAGGAGAACGTCCTCCTCGGGCAGTTCGAGTTCTCCGGCTTCCAGAAGGGGCCGCGATCGGACGTCAAGATCGACGTCACCTTCGAGATCGACGCCGACGGCATCGTGAACGTCACGGCCTCGGACCAGGCGACCGGCCAGGAGGCCTCGACGCAGATCACGCTCTCCTCGGGTCTCGACTCCGGCGAGCTCGAGCAGATCATGGAGGCGGATCGAGCCGGCCGCGTCCAGACGGCCGGAGCGCAGCCCTCCCCGGCGAGCGAGCCGACCGATCCCGCCAGCGTCACCGCCGGCGACCCCGGAGACGCGGTCCGGAGCGCAGCCGCCGCCCCGTCCTCCTCGGCGTCCTCGCTCTTCGGCGACGGCACGCAGGATCTCTCCCTCGGCCGGGACGACGAGAGCGACCTCGACCTGGATCTCGAGCTCTCGGAGGGGGACGTGGAGGACCTCGACCTGATCGCCGAAGAGGATCTGCTCCACGTCTCGCAGGACGATCACGAGATCCCCTCGGACCACGCCATCACGCTCGACCTTCCCGCCGACGCGGCGCCCGACGACGAGCTCTTCGACTCGTCGGGCAACGCGCTCGTCTCGGCGGAGATCGAGCTCGACGAGGAGTGCTGATTTCCGATGTCGTCCGCTGCGATCGAGCCGCTCGAGATCCGGGCCCTCGCCCGGATCATGGACGAGCTCAGCTACTACCAGCTGCTGGGCGTCGAGACCGACGCCACCCTGTCGCAGATCCGCGCCGCCTTCCACGCCTCTTCGCGAAGCTTTCATCCGGATGCGAATCGCGACCTCGACGCCGACCTGCAGAAGCAGTGCAACCTGATCTCGAAGCGCATGACGGAGGCCTATTGCGTGCTGCGGGATCCCCGGAGACGCCACGCCTATGACAGCCGCGTGAAGTCGGGGGACGCGCTGCGTATCCAGCTCGCGGAGGCCCGCACCGCTCATACCGAGCAGATGAGGGCCGAGCGTCGCGGACGGACCGCACAGGGACGCCAGTTCCACGGCAAGGCCGAGGCCGAGCTGAAGCGCGGCAACCTCGCCGGCGCCATCCAGCACGTCCGGATGGCACTGACCTTCGAGGCGGACAACGCGGGCTTCAAGAGTCTGCTCGAAGAGCTCCGCGAGCGGCAGAAGCAGGCCGGATAGCGGCCTCCGCTGCTCGGCCCCGGCGTCGGGCGAGCGGGGAGTCTTTCCTCTAATCTCCCGGCCATGAGGAAGGCCCTGCCCGTGTCTCGGCTGCTCGCGATCCGCGCTCCCCGGCTCGGGTCCCGGATCGCTCCCCTGCTCGGAGGCCTGATCGGCGCGCTGCTGATCGGTGCGCTCCTGACCGCCTGCGACGAAGAGAGGCCCTCGGACGCCGCAGAGCCGCGCGCCGAGGCGACGACCGCCACGGAGCAGACCCCGACGGACCGGGAGGGCGCGGTAGCGCGGGTCGGGAAGGACGCCGGAGCGGGGAGCGAGGAGGCCGCCACCGCCCCCCGACGGCCCGGCGAGCGGCCGATTCCCGCGTTCGGAGGACGCACCGTCGCGGGGACCCGCCTGTCGATCGGTGAGCTGCTCGGATCTCGCGTGCTGCTCTTCCTGTTCAACCCCGAGATCGACCAGGCGGAGCCGATCGCCGAGGCGGTGGGCCGCGTCTCGGCCCTGCGCGGGGATCACAACTTCCAGGTCCTCGGGGTGGGCGTGGGAACGGACTCGGCCACGCTCTCCCGCTTCGTGCGGGCGCAGGGGCTCGACTTTCCCGTTCTCGACGACAGCGACGGAGAGATCACGCGCCTGCTCCGGCTGCGCGCCCCGGTCGCGCTGCTCGGCATCGATCCCGACGGCTACATGACCTTCGGCCTCGGCAGCTTCCCGCGCCAGGGAGACGTCGCGGACACGGTCGAGGCCCAGCTCCGGGAGAGCCTACGATTGCCCGAGGCAGGATCGAGCAGCGAGGGCGAGCTGCTCGCCTATCCGGAGGCCCCCGAGCTCGGGGTGATCGCGATGTCCGATGGCGAGGTCCTCGAGACCGCGAAGCTCCGGGGACGAGCGGCCGTCGTGATCTTCTTCCTCCATACCTGCCCGCATTGCCACAATGCCCTGAACGCGCTGGAGTCCATCCTCGAAGCGATCCCCGACGAGAAGCGACCGCGACTGGTGGCGGTCTCGCTCCAGAACGATCCGAGAGCCGTTCGAGGCGCCCTCGCGGAGCTCGGTCTCGACTACTTCGATCCCTACCTCGATCCCAGCGGACGAGCCACGGAGCGCTGGGGCATCACGGGCGGCGTACCGGTCATCCTCGTCCTCGATCCCCAGGGACGGATCGTCCATCGCTCGACGGGCTGGGACGAGAAGCGCGGAGCCGGCATCGTCCGCATGAAGGTGGCCGCCGCCGCGGGGGCGCGCATCCCGATGCTCCTCGACCCGCAGGGCTATAGCGGCAACGACGTCTGCGGGACGTGTCACCAGCTGGAGTACGCGACCTGGGAGTACACGGAGCACGCCACGGCCTACGACACCCTCGTCACCCACGCCGCCGATCGCCGAACGGACTGCGTCGGCTGCCACGTCGTGGGCTTCGAGGAGAAGGGCGGCTTCGACGTCATGAGACCGTCTGCCCATCTCGAAGGCGTGGGCTGCGAGTCGTGCCATGGACGGGGCGGTCCGCATCTGTCGCCGGACTTCGTCCCCGCCGAGCAGGGCTACGAGACGGTCTGCGCGAGCTGTCACAATCCGACCCACTCGCTCGGCTTCGACTACGCGACCTTCCACCCGCGTGTCAGCCATGAGGGGATCGCCGCGATGTCGAACCTCGAGCGGGCCGCTCTCGTCGAGGGCGGGGGGCCCAGCCGGGACCTGCTCCCGACCCGGGCGGAGTACGTCGGCTCCGACGCCTGCCAGAGCTGCCATGCACAGGAGTACGAGACCTGGGAGGCCAGCCCCCACGGACACGCGGTGGCCACCCTCGAGAGCCAGGGCAAGGCGGACGACGCGAGCTGCCTCGCTTGCCATACGACGGCCTACGACAAGCCTGGCGGCTTTCCGAGCGGCGCTCCGGTGGCCGCCCATCCGGATCTCGCGCGTGTGGGCTGCGAGTCCTGCCACGGACCGGGAGGAGACCATGTCGGCGAGACCGACCGTCGGACGGGGACGATCCTCTCCCTCGGCGACAAATGCGACTCCTGCGTGATCCTGAAGATCTGCGGCACCTGCCACGACGACCAGAACGACCCCGACTTCCGCTTCCATGTGGAGGAGCGGATCGAGGCCCAAAGGCATGGCACGATCGAGCCTTCGGCGACCCGGGGCGAGCCTTCGGCCGACCGCGCCCGGCTGCACCGGGTCTTCGAGAGCTTCGCCGGAGCCGACGGGCAGGCCGCCGATATCGGTCTGCCCGACACGCCTGCCGACAGCTCCGGACCGCACGACGGTGCGGGCGCCAGCTGAGCGCCATGAGCGCGTCGACCTCCGATCCCGACTCCCCGGATCCCCTCGACGAGGCGCGAAGCCTGATCGCCTCGGCCCGGGCTCTGCTGGAAGAGCTGGGCGAGGAGGACGCCTTCCAGCTCGAGCGGGCGCCCTCCTCCGACGCCGCCCCGGTCAGGGCGCAGCGCGCGGCCGAGCCACCGGCGTCGGCGCCGGCGCCGGCGTCGGCGCCAGAGATCCGCCCGACCTTCGCCGAGCCCGGACCCCGGCCCACCCTCGAGGAGGTTCGCGCTCGGCTCGGTGACTGCCGCCGATGCGGCCTCTGCGAGGGCCGGAACACCATCGTCTTCGGCGACGGCCGACCCGATGCCGATCTCCTCTTCATCGGGGAGGGACCGGGAGAGCAGGAGGATCTTCGGGGCCTGCCCTTCGTCGGGCGGGCGGGCGAGCTGCTCACCCAGATGATCGAGAAGGGAATCGGGATCCCGCGCCGGGACGTCTACATCTGCAACATCGTGAAGTGTCGGCCGCCCCAGAACCGCAACCCGCTTCCGCCGGAGGTGAGCGCCTGCCGCCCCTTCCTCGACGATCAGATCCGCGCGGTGGCGCCCCGGGTGATCGTGACGCTGGGCAAGCCCGCGGCGAGCCTGCTCCTCGGTCGGGACATCGCGATCACCCGCGTCCGCGGCACGTGGCAGGAGTACCAGGGGATCCCGCTGATGCCGACGCTGCATCCGGCCTATGTCCTGCGCCAGTACACGCCCGAGAATCGGCGGGCCGTCTGGGAGGACCTGAAGGCGGCCTACGAGCGAAGTCGCGCCTGAGGCCCCGAGGTCGCGCGCGCAACCGACGCGGCAGGCTCGACCCGGTCCCCGGCGTCGGGCATCATCGCCTCCGCGATGCGCTCGTCCCCGACCCGACCCGATCCGCTCGAGACCGCGCTGTGCGGCATCGTGCTGCATCCTGCGGGCCATACGCGCTCGCCGGCCATGCACACCGCCGCCTTCGCGGCGCTCGGTCTGAATGCCCACTATCAGGCCTTCGACGTGCCACCGGACGAGCTCGAGGCCGCGGTGGCGGGCATCCGGGCTCTCCGACTGCGACAGATCGCCGTCTCCATCCCTCACAAGGAGTCGATGCTCGCCCTGGTCGACGAGGTCGAGCCCGTGGCTGCGCGCATCGGCGCCCTCAATACGGTGACCCGCATCGAGGGCAGGCTGGTCGGGGCCAACACCGACTGGATCGGGGCCATTCGCGCGCTGGAGCGCGAGACGACGATCTCGGGACGACGCGCCGTCGTGCTGGGAGCCGGCGGAACCGCCCGGGCCCTGGTCTACGGGCTGCGGGCACGCGGCGCCGAGGTCCATGTCCTGAACCGGACGCGATCACGGGCCGAAGTCGTCGCCGAGGAGCTCGACGCGGCGGGCGCGGGCGGCCTCGAAGATCTCCCCGCGCTGGCGCCCGAGATCCTGGTGAACACCACGAGCGTCGGGCTGCGCGAGGCGCGATCGCCGGTGGCTCGAGAGGCCCTGCCCGAAGGCGTGGTCGTGCTCGACGCCGTCTACGATCCCGAGAGGACCCGCCTCCTCGACGATGCCCTGGCCCGCGGAGGATCGGCGATCGGCGGCAAGTGGATGCTCGTCCATCAGGCGCGAGAGCAGCTGCGGCTATGGACGCGGCAGCTTCCGGAGGCTCCGAGCGACGCCGATCTCGACGCCACGATCGGCGTGATGGCCGAGGCCTTCGATCAGGCGGGCCAGGCCAGGACGCGGGGCGGCGCCTGAAACGACGACGGCCTCCGCGCATCGCACGGAGGCCGTCGGGATCCACTGGACCGCCCTGGACGCCCCTCGAGAGATCGACTCCAGGAGCCCAGCAGAGGGCGTCTAGCCGTCGTAGCCCCACTTGGCCTTGTTCTCGGCGATCTGGTCGGGCGTCGGCACGGGCGTGTCCTCACGCTCGGGCACGATGAAGTCGTCTCGCTCGTCGACGATCTTCGCGTTCAGCGCCACGTCCTCCTCGAAGACACTCGGCACCTGCTCGTCCTCGAAGATCGCCTCCCACGGGCACTCCGGCTCGCAGACGCCGCAGTTGATGCATTCCTCGGGATCGATGTAGAGCTGGTTCTCGTAGCCGGGAGCGTCGCTCTTGTCCTTGTGCTGGACGATGCAGTCGACGGGGCAGACCTCGACGCACGCCATATCCACACAATCACGACACATTCGGGTGATCACCCAGGCCATTCGAACTTCCCCCTCACACGATTCAAAGACGACGATTCAAACGAGGATTCACACGACGGGCAAGGCGCTCCGACCTCGAGCGAGGCGCGGCCCGACCGACCGGAGATCGGCTACTTCAGCTTCGTTTCTTTGTAGACGACGTGCTTGCGCACGACGGGATCGTATTTCTTGAACTCGAGCTTGTTCGGCGTGTTCGTGCGGTTCTTCGTGGTCGTGTAGAAATGACCCGTTCCCGCGGTCGACTCGAGCTTGATCTTCTCTCGCTTGCCCTTGGCCATCGTTCTACGCTCCGGCCGGATCCGGCACGGGATCGCCCCCGCGCGCGAAGACCCGCACCCGCTTGCCGTCCCGCTCTTCCACCCGCACTCGCGAGGGCTTCTGGTCGCCGGGGTGGACGAGCATGACGTTCGACACGTCGATCATGCCCTCCGACTCGACGATCCCGCCCTCCCGCGCTCCGCTGCGTCCGGGCCGGAGATGGCGCTTCTGGAGTCGAACGGACTCGACGCGGACGCGCCCGCCGGCTCCGTCCACGGAGAGCACGCGGCCCTGCTTCCCGCGATCTGCTCCGGTCACGACCTGCACGAGGTCGCCTCTTCGAATCTTCTGCATCCTGACTTGCCTCCGAGGAACGCGTAGGTATCCGCCAGACAACGGCTTTCGTCAAGGTCCCGCAGGGGAAAAACGCCTGTTTTCCCGATTCTTCCGGGCATTCGGCGGGCCCCCACCCGAAGGCCCTCGCGCGTCGGTCGCAGTCGGGTCGCCTGGGTTACCCTCGCGCCGCTCCGGGCCCTTCGACCCGGTCGCCCGTCCGGGGGCGCGGTCGGCCGCACGACCGGATCGCGGGTCCCGGTCGGTCCTCGGCCGGGTCCGATCCAGTCGGCCCTCGGCTCGAAGGTCGGCTCTCGGCCGGATGGAGATCGGCTCTCGGCCGGATGAAGGTCGGCTCTCGGCCGGATGGAAGGAGTGCGAGCCCGATGCGGAAGCTGGTCCTGACGATTCTGATCCTGCTGATCGGCTCGGTCGCCGCGTGCGCGCTCCTGCTGCCCGAAGAGTATGTCGTGAACGCCGACCTCGGCCATCTCCTCTTCGGTCGCGGGGTCGAGGCACCTTCGCCCGACGTCGTCGAGGAGCGGCTCCGCGCGCCCGACGGCCACCACGTGGCGGTCTGGGCCGAGGGAGTCCCGAACGCCCGTCTCCTGCGATTCACGCCCGCCGGCGATCTGATGGTGAGCCAGCCCCGCCTCGGCCGGATCCTGCTCGTCCTGGGCGATCGCGACGCGGACGGGCGCTCGGACGGGCAACGGGTGCTCCTCGAAGGACTCGACCGACCCCACGGTCTCGACCTGCGCCAGGGACGACTCGTCGTCGCCGAGGCGAGCACCGTCACCCGATACGAGCTCGAGGAGTCGGGCCCGGGCACCGCGCGGGTCGTCGGAGAGCCCGTCCGCCTGGTCGAGGGATTGCCGGAGGGCGGCAATCACTGGTCGCGCACCGTGCGCTACGGCCCCGATGGAGACCTCTATCTGAGCATCGGCTCGAGCTGCAACGTCTGCGAGGAGAAGGATCCGCGTCGCGCCGCCCTCCTGCGCTTCGAGCCGGACGGCTCCGGCGCCGAGATCCACGCCTCGGGTCTCCGCAACGCCGTGGGCTTCGACTGGCAGCCCGGCACGAACGCGCTCTACGCCACCGACAACGGCCGGGACCTGCTGGGCGACGACGTGCCACCCTGCGAGCTGAACCGGGTCGTGCGAGGCGGCTTCTACGGCTGGCCCCATGCCTACGGCGACCGCCAGCCCGACCCCGACTTCGGCCCGGGACACGAGCAGGCGATCGCCGCCTCGCTCCCGCCCGCCCACGCGTTCGCCGCCCATAATGCCCCGCTCGGCATCCGGTTCGTGCGTCAGCCGGATCCGCCGCCGGAGCTGGCCGGCGCGGCGCTCGTCGCGCTGCACGGATCCTGGAACCGCTCGACCAAGGACGGCTACAAGGTCGTCTCGCTCCATTGGAGTCCCTCGGGCGAGATCGAGGAGCGGGACTTCCTCACGGGCTTCAACGTGGAGGACGACGTGATCGGAAGGCCGGTCGACGTCGCAGAGGGTCCCGATGGCGCCTTCTACGTGAGCGACGACTACGCGGGAGTGGTCTATCGGGTCGCACGGGGTGAGAGCGGGGGCGCGGTTTCCAGGCACCGCGATGCCTTGCGCTCTTCAGCGAGCGGCAGCGAGCCTTCCGGCACGCTGGCAGATCCGCTGGCGGACCTCGACGGAGCCGCGCGCGATGCGCTGGTCGAGCGGGGCGGGACGCTCTTCGCCGAGCGCGAGTGCGGTCGCTGCCACCTCGCGGCCGAGGCCGAGGCGGGCGTCGTGGTCGCCCCGCTCGAGAAGCTGTCCGGACGCCATGGACTCGAGTCGCTGACCGCGTTCTTCCTGACGCCGACGCCACCGATGCCGGTCGTCGAGGCGACCGACGAGGAGCGCCGCGCGCTGGCCGCCTACGTGTTGTCGCGCTTCGGTCGCTGAGACCGCGAGCCCGATCCCCTGGGCCGATCCCCTGGAGAGAGCGCTCTACCAGCCTTCCGAGCCCGGCTCTCCCTTCATGGGGCCCACGATCTCGGGCGTCACCCAGCCGCCGTAGAACGCGCTTCGCTGCGGCTCGACCCGCACGCCACCCACGGTGCACCGCGCGAGGTGCGGGTAGAAGGCGAGCCAGCCCCGGATCGGCTCGAACTCCGGGAAGGGCGACTCGTAGCTCCAGGCGATGCGCTCGATCCGCTGTCCGGATGCGACGAGGTCGAAGTAGCTGGCCACGCCCTTCCACTCGCAGGCGGATCGCCCGGACGCCCGGACGAGCAGCGACGCGTCGACGGCCTCCGGCGGGACATAGAAGGTCGGCGGACTCGCGGTCTCGAGGACCCGCACGCTCGCGGTCGTCTTCGCGACCTCGAGATCCGTCCCGTCGAGGGCGACCCGGACCTCGACCTCTCTCGCATCCGGCTCGATCCGGGGCGGCCGCGGATAGTCCCAGACCGACTCCTCTCCCGGCCCCGGCGCCCGGGCGAAGGGAGGGCGTTCCTGTCCGCGATAACGCCAATGACCTCGACCCCGGCGCGCCCACTCGGGCACCCGATCTCGTCCGCTCATGCCGCCCTCGCCTCCTCGCCCTCTCGCCTTCACTCCTTACGGGACGTCCCATCGCGTGCCCGCATGCGTCCGGGATCCATCCCGCCGACGTTGCGCCGCCCCGCCCGAGCGACGGATCGACGGGTCCCAGAAAGACTCTGAAGCTCAGACGTGATGATGCGCCAGAACGCCGTCCGAGCGGCGCACGGTCTCGAGCTTGCCCTCGTCCTCGAGGCAATCGAGGGCGCCGATCACCAGAAGCAGCTGGTCCCGCATCCGTTCATAGGGCGCATCCTCGGGAAAGAGCGACTTCCAGATCTCGAAGGCCGTCGCCTCTTGTCCGAGGGCGGCGAGATGCCGCAGGCCCCGGTCGATCCGCTGGATGCGCACGTCGTAGTAGAGCAGCGTGTCTCGGATCGTCCGCTCGCAGCGCTGGATCACGCCCCCGTAGGCCGGCAGCAAGAGCTTGTAGCGCTGGCTGCGGAGCTGGCGGAGGCTGCGACGCATCTCGAGCAGGCCTCGAAATCGGGGACGCCGCCGGAGGGGATCGGCGGGCTCGGCTCTCGCGGCGAGGCCGGGATCGCGGTCCGACCGGAGCTCCGGAAGGACCTCCGGAAGGAAATAGTGATTCTCGGTATTCGGAATCGCCTGCCCCATCACCTGGTCGCCCGTGAAGAGCATCCGGAGGTCCTCGTCCTCGAGCAGGAGGTGGCCGGGCGTATGCCCCGGGCTATGTCGCACCACGAGGCTGAAGTCCTTGAACGCGACGCGGTCTCCGTCTCTCAGCAGGCGGTCCACGGCCGTCGACTCGCTCTCGCGCGCCGCGCGCCGCAACATCCCGAGGCGTCCGGGATCGATCTGCTCGAGTCGCGACTCCGGGACGCCGACCTCGCGGAAGAGCTCCATCGTGCCCGCGCTCTGGCGCCGCAGCACCTCGTCCTGAGCCTCCACGCGCGGGGCATCGGCCTCGTGGACCCAGCACTCGAGAGAGGCCCCTGCCTCGCGGATCGATTGCACGAGGCCCATGTGATCGGGATGGGCATGGGTCAGGACGACCTGTTCGATCTCGGCGAGGCCGTACCCGATCTCTTCGAGGGCCGACTCGAGGGCGGCGCGGCTGGCAGGATCCCGGGTCCCCGTATCGACGAGCGTGAGCGGATCGCCCTCGATCAGATGGACCTGAACGCTCTCTACCGATCGTCCGCTCGCGGCGGGGAGGGGAAGGACGATCTGATGGATCTCCGGTCGCTCGGGAACCGGGCTCCGCACGAGCGGCCGGGAGGCTCCACCTCCTCTCCGATTCCGCGCTCTGACCATGCGTACGACCGTAGCGCGGCCTCCCCGCCACTGCCGTGCCACGAAGAGAGGCAGGCCGAAGAGACGGAGAGGCGGATCCGATCGCGAGGGAGGCCCGATCGGCGCTCGCGCTGGGCTAGGCTCCCCGCCATGTCGTCTGCCCGGTCGGAGAGAGGGAGGAGGCCGAAGGCGGCTCTCCTGCGAGAGCCGCAAGCCCTCCGACACACGATCGGGTCGGCCGTCTCGCTCTTCGTCTCACGGATCGCCTCGTCGAGTCCGGACGGTCTGCGGCCCCGGATCGGACGCCTGCTCCTCGTACTCCCCTGTCACGCGATCCTCTGTCTCGAGATCCTCTGTGCGGCTGCGATGAGCGCCCCGGCCTCGGCGGAGTCGCGAGTCCTGCTGCCGGCGGCCGAGCTCGAGCCTGTCGCCGCGACGACCTTCGACGCCGACGGCCAGCCCATCGGACGCTCGCGCTTCACGGTCGAGACCGAAGGGTCCGGACTGCTTCGCATGAAGGTCGAGATCTCGGTGGAAGGCGGAGGCATGAGTCGATCGGAGGCCCTCCTGGCACCCGTGGCAGCCACCGCGGGAGGGAGTCGACCCGAGGAAGGGCCCCGA
>CAYXLY010000016.1:0-20220 GCA_964466005.1 uncultured Spirochaetaceae bacterium
TCCGACGGCGAGCTCGACCGACCAGCCATGACAGGGCTCGGCCTCGTAGTCCGGTGGGCCGACCTCGATGCGATGGCCCTGCTTCGCCGTCGCGCTCGCGGCGTTCCCAGCCAGGACGTTCAGGAACTCACCGACCCCGTCGGCGACCATCTCGGGGTCGAGATCCCGTCGGGAGAGGCCACTGGTCGCGCACGCGAGCGCCTCGGCGAAGTCGAGATCCGAGACGAGCGTCACCTCGATGCCGCGGGCTCCCCGGAGAGGGATCGAGACCCGGATCTCCCCGAGCTCCGGCGAGTCGCTGAAGATCTGCAGGTCGCCCACCTTGGCCTCGATCCGGGCGACGCGCATCAGGAATCTCGGGAGCAGATCGACCAGGCAGCACGCGACGCGACGGCTCACGAGGCCGTCGGGCATCCGCGGCTCGCCGACGTCGTAGGGCTCCTGGTCCGCCTTGAACGCATCGAGCATCAGGGCCAGTCGATCGGAGGAGAGCCGACCGAGTCGTACGAGCGCCTGGCCGATGGGCAGCCGCCGGCTGCGCTGGCGCTGGAGCACGTCGACGAGCTGATGGGGGGCGAGAAGGCCCATCTCCACGGCGAGATCACCGAAGGGGAGATCCCGCGCGCGCTGCTCCGCGTGGATTCGCGGGACGTCGTGCGCGCGCAGGTATCCCTGCTCCCGGGCGATCTCCCCGATCGTCGCGTTCTCCCGATCCATCAGGACGAGGGCCTCGCGCACGTCGCCGGCGTCGACCTCTCCCTGATCGATCAGGAACTGGCCGAAGAATTTCACGCTCATCCGCGCTCCTCGAGGGCCGGCTCGGAGAGACCAGCACGGGCTAGATCCACCACGGATTCGATCAGCTCGGCATCGAAGGGCTTTCCCAGCACCTGGAAGGCGCCCAGCTTGAAGGCCTCCTCGGCCTTCGCCGCGTCGCCGCTCATCGAGGAGATCATCGCGACGGAGACATCGGGATGGATCGCCTTGATCGTCCGAAGGGCCGAGAGACCGTCGAGGCCCGGCATCACGATGTCCATCAGCACCAGGTCGGGGCCCGACTCGTTGGTCAGGCGGATCGCCGCCGCGCCATTTCGCGCCATGCCGACGATCGCCACGTCGTCGAGCTCGCCGAGGATCCGCTCGAGCTGGGCCAGCGCGGTCCGACTGTCGTCCACGAGCAGCACGTTGAGCTTGCGATGCATCCGCACCTCCTCTCCCGTGCCGGGCTCATCGGGGGATCGGAGGTCGCGATTGAGCCCGGTCCCGGCCTCGAGGACCGACCGGGGCGCCAGATGCACGCGGGCTGCGCTCGGAACGCCAGTCAGCTCGCACTTCTTGCCGCAGCAGACGAAAAACCATAGAGTCCGCGACCTTACGGACGGACGGCGAGCGCCCGGGACGCTCTCTCGTCGGCCCTTCCCGCCGAGAGACGGGGAGGCCCGCTGAGAGCCGGAAAGGGCCGACGGCGGAGCGACCGTCGGCGTCCGACTCATGCACCCTCTCCGATCGGAGCGAGTCCCGATGCGATTCTACGAGTACGAGGCCAAGGCCCTCTTCCGTCGACACGGCCTGCCGCTCGGACGGAGCCAGCTCGTCGGGACCCCCGACGAGGCGCGCGAGGCCTTCGCCGCCCTCGGCGGTGCACCCGTCGTCCTGAAGAGCCAGGTCCTGTCGGGCGGCCGGATGAAGGCGGGGGCGGTCCGCTTCGCCGACGATGCCGAGGAGGCCGCGCGAGCCACCGAAGCGATCTTTCCGATCGAGGTGAACGGCCAGCAATGCCGCTCGGTGCTGGTCGAGGAGAAGACGCCGATCGCGCAAGAGTATTTCGTGGCGATCACCTGGGATGGACGGGCCAAGCGGCCGGTCTGCGTCTTCAGCGACATGGGCGGCATCGACGTGGAAGAGGTGGCCGAGAAGCACCCTCAGCACGTCTCGAAGACGCATTTCTCGACCTTCCTGCCCCTCACGCCCCGCGTCGCCAAGGAGGCCATCGCCGCCACGGGCGTCTCGGGCGGCGACCTCAACAAGCTCACGCCGATCGTGCTCGAGCTGATGAAGATCTTCCTCGAGTACGACCTGACGCTGGCGGAGATCAACCCCCTGGCGAAGCTCGAGGACGGACGCTTCATCGTCCTCGATGGCCATGTCGACATGGAGGCGGAGGCGCGCAGCGAGCATGCGAAGCTCCTCGCCGAGCTCGGCATCGGCGACGACGAGACCCGTCAGGCCCGCCCGCCGACGGAGTTCGAGCTGGCCGGCGCTCGGGTCAACGCGGCCGACCACCGCGGCGTCGCGGGCAACGTCGTCGAGTTCGACGGGAACCTCGGTCTGGTGATCGGCGCCGGCGGCGGCTCCCTCACCCTCTTCGATGCCGTGCGCAATCAGGGCGGACGACCGGCCAACTACTGCGAGATCGGCGGGAATCCCTCGATGAGCAAGGCCAAGGAGCTCACGAAGCTGATCCTGTCGAAGCCGGGCGTCGAGAAGATCGCCGTGATGATGAACGTCGTGTCGAATACCCGCGTCGACATCGTCGCGCGCGGCGTCATCAAGGGCTGCCTCGAGGCCGGCCGAAATCCCGCCGAGACGATCGCGATCTTCCGCATCCCGGGCGCCTGGGAGGAGGAGGGCTTCAAGATCCTCGAGAAGTACGGCGTCGATTATTGCGATCGCAGCGTCTCGATGTACGACGCGGCGGGCCGGGCCGTCGCCAAGATGCAAGCCCACGGATAGGCAGCAGGAGCGGGAAAGAACCGATGTCGATCCTCCTCACCCAGGACACGCGCTTCATCATCCAGGGCATCACCGGACGCGAAGCGATCAACCTCACGCGCGAGAACCTCGACTACGGCGCGAAGATCGTGGGCGGCGTGACGCCCGGACGAGCCGGGCGGGACGTCTACGGCGTCCCCGTCTACGACTGCGTCCGCGACGCGGTCGCCGCGAACGGGGGCCAGATCGAGGGCTCGATCGTCTCCGTGCCGCCGAAGTTCACGCAGGACGCGATCTTCGAGGCGCTCGAGAACGGCATCGAGCTGATCGTCGTGGTCACGGAGAACGTCCCGCGCAAGCAGGTCGCCCAGGCGGTCGAGCTCGCGGATCTCCGCGGCGCACGCATCATCGGTCCGAACTGCCTCGGCATCATCTCGCCCGACGAGTGCAAGATGGGCGGCGTCGGCGGCCCGGCCGCGAACACCCGCCAGGCCTACACGAAGGGCCACATCGGCGTGATGTCGCGATCCGGCGGCATGACGACCGAGATCGCCTCGACGCTGACGGCGGCCGGGCTCGGCCAGTCGACCTGCGTCTCGATCGGCGGCGACGCCATCGTGGGCACGACCTACGCCGAGCTGATGCCCTTCTTCGAGGCGGACCCCGAGACTCATGCCATCGCGATCTACTCGGAGCCGGGTGGCCGCATGGAGGCCGAGCTCGCGGAGTGGGTCGTCGAGCACGAGTCGCGGCTCCCGATCGTCGCCTTCATGGCCGGCCGATTCATGGACGAGATGAAGGGCATGCGCTTCGGACACGCGGGAACCATCGTCGAGGGCAAGGAAGACACGACGGCCGAGAAGATCAAACGAATGGAGGCCGCGGGCATCTCCGTGGCCGAACGGATCGAGGAGATCCCCGACCTCATCCGCAAACGTCTGGTCCGCCGGAAGCGCTAGCCCGGAGCCACCGAGAGGAGCCGCACCGATGCCCGGAGAATTCATCGACGTCCGCGTGGACAGCCAGATCGCCCAGGACCCCGAGGTCGCGCGAAAGCTCGAGGAGGTCTGTCCCGTCTCGATCTTCGCCGCCGAGCCGGGCGGGGTCCGCGTCGTCGAGGAGAACCTCGACGAGTGCGTGCTCTGCGATCTCTGCCTCGAGGTCGCGCCTCGGGGCGGGGTCGAGATCGTCAAGCTCTACGAGAAATGACCCTTCGAAGCGCCCGAGAGGAGACCCCATGAGAAGTGCCAAGGATTTCTTCGAGCCGCTGGCCCTCGGCGCCCCCGAGCCGCTGCGCGAGATCCCCTTCAAGCCCTCGCGCATGATCCACTTCTTCGATCCGAGCAACGAGAAGATGGCGGCCAAGGTCCCCGACATGGCCGCCCGCTGCGACGTGCTGCTCGGCAACCTCGAAGACGCGATCCAGGCGGATCGGAAGCTGGCGGCTCGCGAGGGACTCGTGAAGATCGGCCGCGAGGTCGACTTCGGGACCTGTCAGCTCTGGACCCGGGTGAACAGCCTGGACTCGCCCTGGTGTCTGGACGACCTGACGACGCTCGTGACCGAGATCGGAGACGCGCTCGACGTGATCATGGTCCCGAAGGTCGAAGGCGCCTGGGACATCCACTACGTCGACCGTCTCCTCGCCCAGCTCGAGGCGCGAGCCGGCCTGAAGAAGCCTCTCCTGATCCACGCGATCCTCGAGACCGCCCTCGGCGTCGCGAACGTGGAGGAGATCTGCGGGGCGAGTCCCCGGATGCAGGGCCTCTCCCTCGGCCCGGCGGATCTGGCGGCGAGCCGGCGCATGAAGACGACCCGGGTGGGCGGCGGCCATCCCGGCTACCTCGTGCGGGACGATCCGGACCCCGAGAGGTCCGACGCGCCGCGGGCCACGGCCCAGCAGGACCTCTGGCACTATACGATGGGCCGCATGGTCGATGCCTGCAACGCGAACGGCATCCTGCCCTACTACGGTCCCTTCGGCGACATCAAGGACACGGTGGCCTGCGAGGACCAGTTCCGGAATGCGTTCCTGATGGGCTGCGTGGGCGCCTGGAGCCTGCACCCCGTCCAGATCGACATCGCCCGGAAGGTCTTCTCGCCCCCGGTCGACGAGGTGCTCTGGGCGAAGCGTGTGATCGAGGAGATGGGCGACGGAACCGGAGCCGTCATGATCGACGGCAAGATGCAGGACGACGCGACCGTGAAGCAATGCCGGGTGATGGTCGAGCTGGCCCGCATGCTCTCCGAGAACGACCCCGAGCTGAAGGGGGCCTACGGGCTCTGAGACCCGGCCGGATCGACTCCCGATCGCCATGAGGCCCGTCCCCTGCCGGGGGATGGGCCTTCGTGCTTTCGGCGCTGCGAAGAGAAACGGGACGAGAAGACGAGACGGCGAGCGCCCGGGACAGGACGCTCGCCGACATTGTAGAATCGGAGCGCGGAGCACTCGAGGACTCGAGAGGGGAATCCATCCATGAAGACGACGATCCTGGGCCGGACCGGTATGCGGGTCTCGCGTATCTGCCTCGGTTGCATGAGCTATGGGACGCCCGAGTGGCGCCCCTGGGTCCTCGACGAGCGTCAGTCCCGCCCCTTCTTCGAGCGGGCCCTCGAGGCGGGCATCAACTTCTTCGACACGTCGGACATGTACTCGCTCGGCGTCTCAGAGGAGGTGACGGGACGACTGCTGCGGGAGCTCGGAAGCCTCGACGAGTGCGTGATCGCGACCAAGGTCTTCTTCCCGATGAACGATCGGCCGAACAGCGGCGGCCTGTCGCGCAAGCACGTCCAGCAGGCGTGTGAAGCGAGCCTGCGTCGCCTCGGCGTCGACACGATCGACCTCTACCAGCTGCACCGGCTCGACCCCTTCACGCCCATGGAGGAGACGCTCCGGGCGCTGGACGACCTCGTGCGCCAGGGAAAGATCCGCCACATCGGGATGAGCTCCGCCTATGCCTGGGAGCTCGCGACGGCGCTCGGGATCTCCGATCGACTCGGCCTCGCGCGCTTCGCCTCCATGCAGAACCACTACAACCTGGTCTATCGGGAGGAGGAGCGCGAGATGATGCCCCTCTGCGAGACCGAAGAGATCGCCGTGATTCCCTGGTCTCCCCTGGCACGGGGCCTCCTCGCCGGCTCGCGGTCCGCGCTCCGCGAGAGAAAGGGATCCACGCGCCAGGAGACCGACGCGCTGACCGATTTCCTCTACGACCACGACTCGGATTGGGACGTCGTGGAGGCGGTGGGCCGCGTCGCGAAGGAGCGGGGATTGCCGCCGGCGCAGATCGCGCTCGCCTGGCTGCTCTCGCGGCCCGGCGTGACGGCGCCGATCGTCGGCGCCACGAAGCTGGAGCACCTCGAGGACGCCATCGCCGCGGTGGACGTCGAGCTCACGCCCGAGGAGATCGAGCAGCTCGAGGCTCCCTATCGGGCGCATCCGGTCCGCGGGCTCGGGCCGGCCGCGCTCCATCGGCCGCCGCGGCCCCGCGTGTGAGGTGACCGTGTCGACGCCGCGGCTCGCGCTGATGGGGCTGCTCGCGATGGCGATCATGGCTCCGGTCACCCTGCCGGTTCCGATCCTGCGCGAGCTGGTCGGCGAGCGCTTCGCCGTCTCCGAGCTGCTGACCTCCCTCTTCATGTCGGTGAACATGATCGGCGCCGCGCTCGCCGCACCGATGGCCGGCGCCCTGGCGGATCGCCTCGGGCGACGCCGCCCGCTCGTCGTCGGAGCCCTGATGGCCGACGCCGCCTGCTTCCTCCTGATGACGCTCGACATGCCCTTTTCCGTCTTTCTCACCGTCCGATTCTTCGAGGGCTGCGCCCACATCTTCGCGCTCTCGCTGCTGCTCTCGATCGCGGCCAGCCTCGGCGGAGTCCGCGGTCGCGGCCTCACCATGGGCATCACGGGCGCAGGCATGATGCTGGGCGTGGCGCTGGGCGCCCCGGCGGGCGGCCTCCTGGGTCGCGTCGACACGCTGCGCCCCCTCTACGTGGGAGCCGCCGTGCTCGTCGCGGCAGCCGTGCTGGCTGCCGGGTCCCTGCTCGATCCGAGAGGCGAGAGCGACCGACCGGGCCTCGCCGCCATCCTGCGCACGGTCCGAGCGCATCGGGCGGTGATCGCGCCGCTGATCTTCGCCTTCGCGGATCGCTTCACCGTGGGCTTCTACACGACGACCTTCTCCCTCTTCGCCTCGGGGCTCCACGGCGCGACGCCGCCCCGGGTCGGGCTCTGGATCACGGCCTTCATGCTGCCCTTCGCGCTGCTCTCCTTCCCCTTCGGCATGCTGGCCGACCGGGTCTCGAAGACGCTCCTGCTCTGTCTGGGCAGCGCGGTCTACGGGATCCTCACGGCCAGCCTCGGATTCTGGCCGACCGAAGGGATCGCCGTCGGCATGGGCGTGATCGGCGTCTTCGCCGCGCTCATGTTCGTCCCGTCGATGCTGATGACGGCCGACCTGACCCCGCCCGAGATCCGCTCGACGGCGCTGGGCGCCTTCAACGCGGCGGGCAGCCTGGGCTTCATCCTCGGGCCGATGACGGGCGGTCTCGTGAGCGAGCTGGTGCGCGCGAGTCATGGCCCCGCCGTCGGCTATCAGGCGGCCTTCATCGTCGCCGGCCTGGCCGAGATCCTGTGTGCTGCGCTCGCGCTGCCCTTCCTCCTCCGGCTGCGTGCCGAGGGACGAACCTCCTGAGGCCCCGACAAGGGCGGTCACCCGATTTCCATTTTCCCTGGCGCACGAGAGCGTGTAGCCTTGCATCGATCTGCGGATCGGGGAGAGCGATCCGGGAGTGCGCGGAGACCAGGAATCGATGTCGAAGCCCGTCCATCCGGTGATCCTGTCAGGAGGCTCCGGCACGCGTCTGTGGCCGCTCTCCCGCCGTGCCTACCCGAAGCAGCTGCTGCCGCTGGCCGGCCCCGCGACCCTGCTCCAGGAGACGGCGGCCCGGATCGCGGACCCGGATCGCTTCGCCGCCCCCCTGATCCTCTGCAACGAGGCCCATCGTTTCATCATCGCGGAGCAGCTGCGCGCGCAGGGGGTCGATTCGCTGGCCATCGCCCTCGAGCCCGTCGCGCGCAATACGGCGCCCGCGGTGGCGGCGGCGGCGCTGACCCTCCACGCGGAAGACCCCGACGCCGTCATGCTCGTGCTGCCCTCCGACCACGTGATCCGGGATGCGCCCGCCTTCCACGAGGCCGTCGACGCCGCCGCTCGGGCGGCGGAGCGCGGCATGCTCACGACCTTCGGCATCGTGCCCCGGCACGCGGAGACCGGCTTCGGCTACCTCCGACGGGGCGAGGGGGTCGAGGGCATCCCCGGCGCCTATCACCTCGCGGAGTTCGTCGAGAAGCCCGACCGAGAGCGCGCGGAGGCCTATCTCGCCGCGGGCGACTACTCGTGGAATAGCGGCATGTTCGTCTTCCCCGTGCGCGAGCTGCTCTCCGAGATGGAGCGACTCCAGCCCGCGTTGCTCACGGCGGTTCGAAAGTCGGTCGAGGCCGCACACCGCGACCTCACCTTCACGCGGCTCGACGAGTCGGCCTTCGCGGCGGCGCCGTCCATCTCGATCGATCATGCCGTCATGGAGCACACGCGAGCGGCCGCCGTGGTTCCCGTCGAGATGGGCTGGAACGACGTCGGCTCCTGGGGCGCGCTCTGGGAGCTCGGGGCGAGGGATCAGACGGGAAACGTGACGAGCGGCGACGTTCAGGTCCACGACGTGACCAACAGCTACATCCGCTCGGAGAAGCGTCTGGTCGCCGCGATCGGCGTCCACGACCTCGTGATCGTGGAGACGGACGATGCCCTCCTCGTCGCCTCGCGCGACCGGGCCCAGGACGTCAAGCAGATCGTCACCGCCCTCGACCTCGAGTCACGGCCCGAGTCCGAGGTCCACGCCCGGGTCTATCGACCGTGGGGATCCTACGAGGGCGTCGCCCAGGGGAGCCGCTTCCAGGTCAAGCAGATCGTCGTGAAGCCGGGCGAGAAGCTCTCCCTGCAGATGCATCACCACCGAGCCGAGCACTGGGTCGTCGTCGAGGGCACCGCTCGCGTCACGAAGGGCACGGAGGAGATCCTGCTGACCGAGAACCAGTCGACCTACATCCCCATCGGCGTCACCCACCGCCTGGAGAACCCCGGTGAGATCGACCTCGTGCTGATCGAGGTGCAGTCGGGCAGCTACCTGGGCGAGGACGACATCGTGCGATTCGAGGACGTCTACGGCCGACAGCAGTCGCGGCTCTCCCCGAGCCGGGAGGGATCGGACTGACCCCGACGCCCCGACGCCCGTCGATCCCAGCCCCAGCCCGGATCGATTCTGATCAGCTCAGCTCGAGCATCCGCTCGATCGGGCGCAGCGCCTGCTGGGCGAGCTCCTCGGAGACGCTCACCGTCGGCCTCTCGTCCCGCAGACAGAGATAGAGCTTCTCGAGCGTGTTCAGCCGCATGAAGGGGCAGCGATTGCAGGCGCAGCTCTCGTCCAGGCCGGGCGCCTGGAGGAGCACCTTGTCGGGCACCCGCTTCTGGATCGCGTGGAAGACGCCGTCCTCGGTCGCCACGATCGCGGGCCGATCGGGATGGGCCACCGCACGCTCGATGATGCCGGTCGTGCTGGCGATGAAGTCCGCCTGGTCGAGCACCGCCTGATCGCATTCCGGATGGGCCAGCACCTCCGCATCGGGATGCTGGATCTTGAGCTTCGCCAGGCGCTGCGCGCTGAACTGCTCGTGCACGATGCACGCCCCGGGCCAGACGATGAGATCGTCACGGCCGGTCTCCCGTGCGACCCAGCGGGCGAGATGACGATCCGGTGCGAAGATCAGCTTCTCCCCCTCGAACTGCTGCACCATCTTGACCGCGTTCGACGACGTGCAGATCAGATCGCTCATCGCCTTGACCGCGGCCGAGGCGTTGATGTAGGTCAGCACCCGGGCGCCGGGATGCGCCGCCACGAAGGCCTTGAACTCGTCCGGCGGACAGCCATCCGCCAGCGAGCAGCCGGCCTCGAGGTCGGGGACGACGACCGGAATCCCGGGATTCAGGATGGCGGCCGTCTCCGCCATGAAGTGGACCCCGCAGAAGACGATCAGCTCGCAGTCGATGTCCTGCGCCGCGCGCGCCAGGGCCAGGGAGTCGCCCACGACGTCGGCCAGGTCCTGGACCTCCGACTCCTGGTAGTAGTGCGCGAGGATCACGGCCCCCTTCTCCCGCTTCAGCTCGAGGATGGCCTCCTCGAGATCCTCGGGCAGGGTCGGGTCGGTCGGCATCATGTCGTGGGCCTCCTTCGGCCTGGCTCGGCCTGGCTTCGTCGATCGGGACGATGGGGCCTTTGATCATCGTCACCGATCGGGCTCGATCAAGAGCGTGGGCACCCCATGAACGGGTCCCCGCACGGTCAGGACCCGCGTCCCCGCCTTGTGACCGGGACGCACGGCGGAGACGTCGAATCCGTCCGCCGAGAGCCTCGCGTGGGCCGCATCCGCGTCGGCGACCCGCCAGGCCAGCCCCCCGAAGCGATCCGGCGCCTCCGGTCGCGGCTCGGCGCCGAGCCGGCCCCCGATCTCGAGGGTCACGCCCCCGATTCGGAAGAAGAGTAGCCTGACCTCGCGAGCCTCGAAGCTCCGATCGAGCGCGAGACGGATTCCCAGATCGCTCCCGTAGAACGATCGGCTCGCCTCGAGATCGGCGCTCAGGATGACGACATGATCCAGCGCCTCGACGCCCCCCGGCGGCAGGCCCGCGTCGGAGTCGCCCTCGCAAGCGCTCAGCCAGCTCATGTCCTCGGACACCAGATCGATCGGAATGGATCGGCTCCTCGCCGGATCGACCTGCAGTCTCCGCCAGGCCCGATCGGGCGCGCCTGCTTTCCCCATTGCCCCCTCGGGTCGTAGCTCGCCGAGAGACCCGGCCGACGCCGCCACCCGGGCCGCGAGCTTCATCGCCGCCGGATCCTGCTCGAGATCGATCTGCAGTCGGAGCCCGCAGAGCCCCTCCGCCGGCGCCTCCTCTCGCCCCTCCTGCCGCGCCTCCTGCCGCGCCTCCTGCCGCGCCCCCACCTCGGGTGTCCCGGCGACGAGGTCGGGATCGGAGGGCCCGCGGACCTCGAGCAGGAGGTCGCCGAGCGCATGGAGCGCGATGCGGGCGCCGGTCTCGCCGTCCACGCCGAGCCATCGCGGACGACGGCCGAGCAGTCGAGCGACCTCGTCGACGCCCCGATCGAAGTCGAGCACCCGGATGATCGCGCTGTGAAGGCCGATCCGCATGGTGAGGAGCATCGCACGTCTTTTTCGCTATGCCCTGCTCATGCAAACGAAGGTGGGCCCGAGCGTCCGAAGGCTCCTCCGCGCATGGACCGCCGGGATCGCGATCATTGGGCTCGCCTGTACGGCCGAGGCTCCGGAGAGGCCGAGCCTGGTGCTCCTGACCGTGGACCGACTCGCGGCGGACCGGCTCGACTGCTTCGGCGGGGCACCGGGCGCCGGGGCTCGCCTCTGCGGACTCGCCGAGCAGGGGACCCTCTTCGGCTGGGCAGTCACGCCTTCCGCCGACGAGGCCAGCGCCGCGGCCTCGGTCCTCACGGGCCTTGCGCCCGACGCCCACGGCGTCGACGCGCATGGGCCCGGCTTCCTGGCCGAGGCGCACGAGACCCTCGCCGAGAGTCTGCTCCGCGTGGGCTACGCCACCGGCGCCTTCGTCGAGAGCCCGCGACTGAATCGATCACGTCGGCTCGATCAGGGCTTCCTGCTCTACGAGGACCGGCCGGGCGCGACCCGGCGCGAGAGCGACCGCGCCGCCTCCCCGCTCCAGAACGGGATCGAGGACTGGATCGCAGAGGCGGGCAGACCCTTCTTCCTCTGGATCCACCTTCGCGGGGCGTCGGACCTGACCGATCTCGAGAGTCTCGTCGATCGCCTCGCCCGGTCGCTGCCGCCCGACGAGCCCCTGCCCGGGATCCTCTTCGCTGCGCTCGCGGGCGAGAGCCGCGATCCCCGCCCTCGAGCGCGGCCCGAGCCCGACGCTGCAAGCGCGGGAGCCGATCGGAGCGGGCAGAGCGTCCAGGCGTCCGAGGCTGCGGAAGCGAAGGGCTCCGAGGCGCCACGCATCGAGCTCCGCGTTCATCGCGTTCCGCTCGTCTGGCGTCCTCCGACGGGCTCCCGTCCCTCCGATCCCCAGACCAGCTTCCGTCTCGCGAGCCTGCTCGACGTGGAGCCGACCCTCCGCGCCTCGGCCGGGCTCTCGCCCCGTCTGGAGGCTCCCCATCCGAAGTCTCCCCCTCCCCAGGCCCCTCTTGCGGGGCGTCGCCGTCCGGAGACGCGCCCGGCGGAGGCATTCCGTGCCGGAGCCGGAGGCTCCAGGGCCGCAATCCGCCGCGGACACGATCTCGGGAGACGCATCGAGGGATCCGACGAGAGCGCGGCGCCCGCCAGGATCGGAGCGCCGACGGAACGATTCCTGCTGCTCGAAGGCCCGTCGGGAGTGGGCCGCACCGAGATCGGGCTCGCGTCCGAGCATCATCTCTACGTCCGCCTCCTTCGTGAGCCGGAGCGACGCGGACGACCCGCGTCGGCCGCCGAGCTTCCCGCGCTGTCGCCCCGCTACGTACGGATCGAGCCCGCGGATCGACACGACATGGCGTCGATCCCGGAGGCCGCTCTGGCCCCCTCTCCCTGGCGCACGGACGTCCTGAGCGCGACGAGTCCCGTACCGCGGCTCGAGTTCCATCTCGCTCGGCTGCTCGCCGAGCGGGACGGGCATGTCGGCCCCCGCTGAGCAGGAGCAGGCGAGACCGCGGCTCGGGAGGATGGCGCTCGCTCTCCTCCTCGGTCTCGGTCTCGGTCTCGGGCTGTCCCGGCTGCTGTGGCCGGAGACCGGAACGGAGACGGGGATGCCGCTCGCTGCGGATCCGGAGTGGGGCAAGCGGGGAGCGGCCCTCGATCCGGATGCGGCGGGGTCCGCTCCGCGCAATGGGGTGATCCTGCGGCCCGGTGGCCTGTCTCCCGAGACCGCAGCGGACCGGATCTTCTCTCTCGACGGATGGATGCTCTGGGTCGACTTCGCGGATCCCCGCCAGATTCCCGACCCGGCATCCCTGAGCGTGGAGCTGCAATCGGGCGGGCGCACTCGATCGCTCTCCCCGAGCACCTGGAGGCGGACGGAGAGCGGATTTGCGGGCCCGATCGATCCTCGCGCCCTGGGGCTGGATCCGGGGCCGCTCTCGATCCGGATCGGGTCCGGCCGCGGGACGGGCCGGGGGACCGGCTCGGAGCCGATGGCCGAGCTCCGGATCCTCTCGTGCGAGCGACAAGGGGAGCCTCCTCTCGGCCCCGGCACGACGCTTCACTTCGACTTCGGCGTGGATCGCGACGGGGACGGCGCCCCGGACTTCCTGCGCGATCTCGAGACCTTCGGTCTGGCGAGCTCGGAGCGTCCCGAGCTGGCGGATCGCGTCGCCCGCCGGGTGGCGGAGAGGGCGCTCGACCGGGTGCGCCGCGCCTACGCGGGCCCGTTGGATCCAGAGGATGGCCGGCCCATCGCCCCGGCGAGGGTCGACCTGCGGCTCGGCGATCCCGGCTCGGGTCTCGGCTCCGGTCCCGGCGGATCAGCCACACGGATCTGTGTCGGCGGCGCCGACCCCAGCGGCGGAGCCACCGTCGGCAACGTCCACTTCGATCCCTTCGATCGCGAAGGCGCCTCCACGGAGTGCGGCGACCTGCCGCCCACGGGACTCTTCCCGCGAGCCCTCGACCGCTATCGCGACGATCCTCTCTTCCGGGAGACCTTCGGATCCTTGCGCGCCCGCGACGGCGGTCTGCCCGTCGGGCGCCATCCCTTCGACGCGGCGATCCTCGAAGCCCTCGAAGGACAGCCGATCGAAATGGAGGGTGCGGCCCCGAACGAGCCCGCCCGGCTGCGAGTCCGCGGCGAGATCCTCGAGCAGGCGATCGAGATCTTCGCGCATGCGCTCGGCACGGTCATGGCCCACGAGGCCGCTCATACGTTGGGCCTCGTCGTCCCGCCTTCCGGGCAGGACGCACGCCCGGAGCGCGGCAGCCGCGCCGACCCCATGCATCGTCCGGCCTCTGCTCGGGAGCCAGAGGCGGGCCCGTGGCTCATGAGTCCGGGCCCCCGACTCTCCTTTCCGGAGCTCGCGGGGCGGGGCGGCCGGGGCGAGATCGTCTTTCATCCGCTCGCCCTCGCCTATCTCCGTGACGAGATCCTGACCGGCGTCCCTCGCTGTGACGGCTTCGACTGACGGATCGCCGCGCCCGTCCGGCCGGCCGTCGGCTCCGCTCCGCTCCGATGTCATCCTCGCGCGCCGGGGAGCGCCTTCGAGGAACGCGGATCCGGGCCGAACGTCGCAACCGCCCCGCGCCTCAGAGGTCCCAGAAGAAGTCCTCGTTGGTGAGCTCGACCTCGTCGCTGCGCGCGTGCCGCTCCTCCCGCTCTCCGGGCGAGAGCAGGTCCTCGCCCTTCTCGAGCCGGGCCACCAGCTCCTCGAGATCCCGCGTCTCGTTCTCCCAGTAGGTCTCCGTGCCGAAGTGGGGAAAGGCGTCGGGAAAGGCGGGATCCGCCCAGCGCTTGGCGATCCAGCCCGCGTAGAACACGAAGCGGAAGCCGCGGAGGGGCTCGATCAGGCCGAAGCCCCGCTCGTCGAAGGTGCGGAAGGAGCGGTAGGCCTCCACGAGCAGACGTCTCTGACGATCCGCCTCGGCGTCCCGGCCCGGAAGCAGCATCCACACGTCCTGGACCGGTGGCCCGACGACCATGTCGTCGAAGTCGAGAAAGAAGAATCCCTCGTCTCCGCGCAGCAGGTTTCCCATGTGGCAATCGCCGTGGATCGGCTGCAGGGCGACTCCATCGCTGCGATCGCGATAGATGCCGGCCAGCGACTCGACCGCAGAGACATAACGCCTCTCGCAATGCGGAGGGAGCCAGTCCCCCTCTTCGAGCAGATCGAGCGCGGCGAGAGGCACGTGGTCGGCGTCGAGCGTCGGACGATGGGGTGCTCCGAGGTCGGCGGCCACGGCGTGGATGCGACCGAGCAGGCGGCCGAGCATCTCGATCTCGGGGTCCGAGAGCTCGTCGGGAGAGCGCCCCCCCGTCCTCGGCCAGAGCGCGTAGTGGATGTCCTCGATCTCGTGGAGGGTCGCCCCGTCCGGAAAGGAGAGCGGGGAGCAGACGGGGATCTCGGCGGCGTCGAGCGCGGCGAGCAGTCGATGCTCGTCGAGGATCGTCTCACGACTCCACCGGCCGGGCCGATAGAATTTGGCCACCACGTGGGCGCCGTCCTCGAGCCGGACGTCGTAGACGCGATTCTCGAGCGCGTTCAGCGCGAGGCAATGGCCGGTGGTCTCGAGGCCCGCAGCCTCCACCGCCTGCAGCACGCGGTCCGGGGAGAGACGAAAGAAGAACTCGCTCGAGTCGTGACTCATGGTCCGAGCATACCGCCGCGTCCGAATTTGCCCCGTCTTCATCGTTTCGTTAGGCTTTTCGGATACTTAGAACGACCCTTCAGCTTCCTCGAGATCGGAGCCCCCGTGTCCCTCGAACGCGACCGCCCCTGGCTGATCCGAACCTACTCCGGCCACAGCTCGGCCCGCGCCAGCAACGCCCTCTACCGGAGCAACCTCGCCAAGGGTCAGACCGGGCTGTCGGTCGCCTTCGATCTCCCGACCCAGACCGGCTACGACTCGGACCACCCGCTGGCGCGAGGCGAGGTCGGCAAGGTCGGCGTCCCGATCTCGCACATCGACGACATGGTAGCGCTCTTCGATCAGATCCCGCTCGATCGCATGAACACCTCGATGACGATCAACGCCACCGCGGCCTGGCTCCTCGCCCTCTACGTGGCGACCGCCGAGCGTCAGGGTGCCCGTCCCGACCAGCTCTCCGGCACGACCCAGAACGACATCGTCAAGGAGTACCTCTCGCGCGGGACCTACGTCTTCCCGCCCGAGGCCTCGATGCGCCTGACCAGCGAGGTCGTCGCGTATACGGTCCACGAGGTGCCTCGCTGGAACCCGATCAACATCTGCTCCTACCATCTGCAGGAGGCCGGCGCGACTCCGGTCCAGGAGATCGCCTACGCGATGGCCAACGCCATCTCGGTGCTCGACCGCGTGGGCGCCCGGGAGGACATCGACGCGGACGTCCTGCCCAGGGTCTTCGGCCGCATCTCCTTCTTCCTGAACGCCGGCATCCGCTTCGTCGAAGAGATGTGCAAGTGCCGGGCGATGACCCGCCTCTGGGAGGAGATCGGTCGCGAGCGATACGGCATCGAGGACGCCAAGATGCTGCGGCTTCGCTATGGCGTGCAGGTCAACAGTCTCGGACTCACCGAGGCCCAGCCCGAGAACAACATCATCCGGATCGCCCTCGAGGCGCTCGGCGTCACGCTCTCGAAGAGGGCCCGGGCGCGCTCGCTGCAGCTCCCTGCCTGGAACGAGGCTCTCGGGCTGCCGCGTCCCTGGGATCAGCAGCTCTCGCTCCGCACGCAGCAGATCCTCGCCCACGAGACGGACCTGCTCGAGTACGAAGACCTCTTCGACGGGTCCCACGTCGTCGAGCGGCGGACGAACGAGCTGCTGGAGTCGGCTCGAGCCGAGCTCGACCGGGTGCTCGACATGGGCGGCGCCGTCGTGGCCGTCGAGAATGCCTACATGAAGCAGCGGCTGGTGGAGAGCCACACCGCGCGCCTGCGCGCCATCGAGTCCGGAGAGCTCACCGTCGTCGGCGTCAACGCCTTCACCGAGACGGTCGACTCGCCGCTCGTCGAGGGCGGGTCGGAGGCGATCCTCACGGTCGACGAGTCCGCGGAGCGCGAGCAGATCGAGTCGCTTCGGGCCTTCCGCAGCCGCCGCAACGACGACGAGGTCCAACGCGCGCTCCGCCAGCTCGGCGACGTCGTCCGCAATGGCGGCAACATCATGCCTCCTTCGATCGAGGCGGCGAAGGCGGGCGTGACGACGGGCGAGTGGTCCGACGTCCTGCGCGAGATCTTCGGCGAGTACCGCGCCCCCACCGGTGTCGGCGCGGCGAAGACGACCGGCGAGAGCGACGAGGCCGACGTCGTGCTCGCGCGCGTCGAGTCGCTCTCGAAGCGGCTCGGCCGACGCCTGAAGATCCTGGTCGGCAAGCCCGGACTCGACGGCCACTCGAACGGCGCCGAGCAGATCGCCGTCAAGGCCCGGGACGTCGGAATGGAGGTGGTCTACGACGGCATCCGCCTCACACCGGAGGAGATCGTCCAGTCGGCCCGGGACGAGGGCGTGCACGTGATCGGGCTCTCGATCCTCTCTGGGTCCCACGGAGTGCTCGTGATCGACGTCGTCGAGCGACTCCGGGCGGAGGGGCTCGAGGAGATTCCCGTCGTCGTCGGCGGGATCATCCCCGAGGACGACGCGGAGAAGCTGCTGAAGGCCGGGGTCCGCCGCGTCTACACACCAAAGGACTTCGATCTCACCCGCATCATGGGCGAGATCGTCGACGTCGTCGCGGAGACCCATGGCCACTGAGCCGGCGGGGTCTCCCGAGCCCGATCCTCAGACCCTGGCGGAGGCCGTGCTCGCCGGGCGACGCGCCGCCGTCTCCACGGCCCTCAACTGGGTCGACGACAGCCGTCCGACGCATCGCGAGCGCGCCCTGGAGCTCCTCGATGCGCTCGAGGGAAGGGGGCGTGGAGTGCGGATCGGCGTCACCGGCGCTCCCGGCGCCGGCAAGTCCACGCTGCTCGATGCGCTCGTCGCGGGGCTTCGGCGACGCGAACGCACCGTCGGCATCCTCGCCGTCGATCCCTCCAGCCGGCGCAGCGGCGGGGCGCTGCTGGGCGACCGGATGCGGCTGGGCGCCGGCGCCCGCGACTCGGGCGTGTTCCTGCGATCCCTGGCAGCCCGCGACCAGCTCGGCGGGCTCTCCGAGGTCACCGGGCCCAGCCTCGACGTGCTCGTCGCTGCCTTCGATGCGGTCTTCGTGGAGACCGTGGGCGTCGGTCAGTCCGAGTCCGAGGTGACCTGCCTGGTCGACAGCCTGGTCTTCGTGGCGCAGCCCGCTTCGGGTGATCTGATCCAGTTCATGAAGGCCGGCATCCTCGAGTGGCCGGACATCTTCTTCGTGAACAAGGCGGACCTCGGAGACGCGGCCGAGCGCACGGTGGCCGAGCTGAGAGCCGGCCTCGAGCTCGGCATGCGGCGCGATGCCACGCGCATGGCCCCCGTGCTCTGCGGATCCGCGCGCGACGGGATCGGAATCGACGAGCTGATCGCGGCCCTCGACGCTCATCAGCAGCATCTCGCGGAGCGCGGAGAGGTCGCCGAGCGCCGGCGGATCGGCCGCCTCCATCGCGTCCGGAATGCGCTCGCGACGCGCTATGGCCGCTATGGGCTCGCCCGTCTGAACGACACGCTCGGCCTCGAAGGCTTCGTGGGCGGGCGACCCGAGGCGTCGGTCGAGCGGCTCGTCGACCTGCTCGGACGCGAGATCGAGCGGAGCTTCGCCGCCGATGGACTCTGACGCCGGCGATCGGCGGCGCATCGGAGCCCGCGTCCTGAGGGTGGTGCGCGGCGTCCTCTGGGCGCTCCTGATCGCCTTCGTCGTCGGTCTCCTGATCGGCACCCTGATCCGATGGAGGCTCGAGCGGCCCGTCCGCTATCTCGGCGGAGTCGGCCCGATCACCGCAGTCGGCAGACTGGGATGGATCGGCGGGGTCGGCGAAGCCTGCGGGATCGGCGATCGCGTCGGATCGCGAGCGGCGGCGTCCGGATCAGTCCTCTCGTCGAACCCACGCGACGTCGGGGACGCCCTGACGGGCGTTCTCGTGGCGGGCGATCACGAAGAGGAGATCGGACAAGCGGTTCAGGTAGCGGAGGCTGCCGTCTTCGACCGACTCGCCGGCCTCCGCGGCGAGCCGCACGACCGCTCGCTCGGCGCGCCGGCAGACCGTGCGCGCCACGTGGAAGGCGGCGGCCGAGGGGCTGCCACCCGGCAGGATGAAGGTCTTCAGGGGCTCGAGGGATGACTCGAGACGATCGATGAGGGTCTCGAGGACCTCGACGTCCGTCGAGCCCACACCGAGGATCCCGGCCTTCTTCCGATGCTCGGGGTCGGGCGTCGCCAGCGAGGCTCCGAGATCGAAGAGCGCGCTCTGGACCGATCGGAGGGACGACTCGAGGTCCGCGTCCGATCCGGCCAGGGCGGCCGCCGCCGTACCGATCGTCGCGTTCAGCTCGTCGACCTCTCCGTACGCAGCGACCCGCAACACGTCCTTCCGGACCCGCTCGCCGCCGAAGAGGTCCGTCTTCCCCTCGTCTCCGCGTCGCGTGTAGATCTTCACGGCCCGCACTATAGCGGTTGGGCGTGCGCCCGCCTCGGAGCGATCAGACGCTGCGCCCGGCGAGCTCCGCGTCGACGACACGGGCGAGGTCGTCCTCCTCCGTCGCCCGCTCGGCCGCGCTCGCGGGTCGGACGCCCGCTTCCGACGGGCGGGGCTCCGCGGGGCGCAAAGGAGCCCGGTCGCCGGAAGAGGCCGAGCTGCCCGTACGTTCTCCGCGCACGATGCGGCGAAGAACGACAAAGGCGACTCCCCCGCCCAGCAGGAACCCGAGCACCGGGAACACGTAGGCCCAGAGCGTGATGCCCTTCGCCGGCGGAGCCCCCAGGATCTCCTCGCCATGCCGCTCGATCAGCATGTCGATCACCTCCGCCCGGGAGGTCCCCGCCGCCTCCTGCATCACGATCCACTGCACGAGCTCCGCGGCCTGGGGACTCGGGCAGGTCGCCAGGGTCCGCCCCGGGCAGAAGGGGCTCATCAGCTCGTGGGACAGGTCGTAGCCCCAGGTCTCGTCGGGCGCAGCGGAGGCGAGGCCCGGTGCGCCGATCAGCAGCAGGCCGAGGAGCACCGCCCGGATCCGGATGCGTCGATGGGAGGCACGCGTCGAGTCTCTCTTCATCATTTCGTTCGTTCCGCCTTCGTTTCCATGTCGACCGGTCATCGCGTCTTCCCGCCCGCCCATGGGCTCGTCCCGACTCGCCCTCGCCTATCGGGCCGGACGGCGGGGCCGGGCCGGGCCGGGCCGGGCCGGGAGTCAGATATCCCAGGTCAGGGCCATCGCGTCCCCTGCGTCCGCGTCCGCCTCTGCGGCCGCCGCCTCGGGACTCTTCACCAGATGTCGCGGGGGCTCGGCCATCACCCGGGCACCGGGCGGAACGCTGCTCGTGAGCCAGACGTTGCCGCCGATCACGCTGCCGGCTCCGATCACGGTCTCCCCACCGAGGATGGTGGCCCCGGCGTAGATCGTGACGTCGTCCTCGATCGTCGGGTGGCGCTTCCTTCCGCGCAGCGCGGTGCTGTCGCGCAGGGAGGTCGCGCCCAGGGTCACGCCCTGATAGAGGCGAACCCGATCGCCGATCACCGCGGTCTCGCCGATGACGATGCCAGTGCCGTGATCGATGAAGAAGCGTCGACCGATCCGGGCGCCGGGATGGATGTCGATCCCCGTGCGGTCGTGGG
>CAYXLY010000017.1:0-20029 GCA_964466005.1 uncultured Spirochaetaceae bacterium
CCTGCTCCAGGCGGCGCAGGCCGAGCTCTCCTTCGGGCGCGGACGGTATTGGGTGATGGCGTCGATGGGCCCGACCCGGGAATGATCGTCGCGTCTACCTCCGCGCCCGCCCGCCCCCTGGCCCGTCTGGCAACGCAGGTCCGCGCGAGCCTCCGAGGTCCGCGGAGACCTCCGCCGGGCCGGGCCGCACCGGGGCGGGGCCGGGGCCTTGGCCTCTAGCCAGGGGCGCCGTAGGCGAGCCCGAGCAGGACCGAGCCGATCGAGGCGCTTCCGAGGACCACCAGCAGGTGGAAGAGCTCGTGAAAGGAGAAGACGCGCGGCCAGAGCCGCGGCCTCTCGAGGATGAAGACGATCGCCCCGACCGAGTAGACGAGCGCGGCGAAGCAGAGGAGCCGGCTGATCGATCCGGGAGCCCGATCGAGAAGCTCGAGCAGGACCGGAAGGAAGAGCAGCGCCTGAAGAACCTGGACGAAGGTCGAGGTCCGCGGGTGCACCCCCGGAAAGAAGGCCTTCTGCACGATGCCGAGGAGGGCGACGCTCCAGCCGGCCGCGATCCAGCGGGTGGCCATCGTCTCGTCGAACGCGAGCCACGCGAAGGGTCCCATCGATCCCGCGATCTTGACGTAGATCATGGAGTGATCGAGTCGCTGCATGCGAGCCTTGGCGATCCGCTGCCAGGGCATCGAGTGGTACGAGGCGCTCACCAGGAAGAGCAGCGCATGACTGAGGGCGCATCCCACGAGCAGGCTGTCGAGCGGACCGCTGGCCGTCGGGTGACCCAGGAAGTAGAGGGTGAGTCCGAAGCTCAGGATCGAGGCGCCTCCATGGAGGCAGCCTCGAAGCGGGTTTGGGAAGACCGCCGAACGATCTCCACGACGCGGCAGGATCGAGAGGTTCCCCATCGTCACGAGCGCAGCTCCGGTCGCTTCCATCGGGCAGGGGGCGGCGGCAGGATAGGAGGCGATCTCGACGACTCGATGACGATCGGGGCAGGGATCGACGCTTTTCGGGGACCGTCCTCTTCGAGATGAAGACCCCTCGAGAGGGGTTTGCCATGGGCTCGTCACCTCGGCCGAGCGGGGTCGCAGGCTCCGGACATCGGGGTCAATCCGCTCGCGCTGGATGTGTCCAGGCCTCTCGGCCGAGCGTGAATCCCGAGCCGTCGCCTGGCCCTGCCCTTCGGCGTGCCCCGCAGGGGTTCCTCTGTCTGCGTTTACGCCCCATCCAGAGCAGGGAAGAGCAGGGAGAAGCGGCGTCTTTCGATCGGCCCGAGTGCGAATTCACGGCAAAGCGACGAAACGCTCTCGAAAAGTTGACGTTTCTGTGAAAAACTTCACACGATTGACATGAATTCGAGCCGATACCGACTTCATTCAATCGGGAGATCCCAGATGAATGCCATCCAGAAGATCGAAGCCGGAATCTGCATCGCGATCAGCGCGCTGCTGGTCGGCGGCTGGGCCGTCACGATCGGGCAGCTCTTCTTCCGCGGAGCCTGAGCCCCGAGCGCTGATCCGCCGAGCCGGGACCGGCGCCGAGCGCCAGGCCCCGCATGGCCGCGGCCCGCGCCATCCGCCGGGGCTACTCTTCCCCCGACCGCCGCGAGAAGCGGGCGGAGAGGGAGGGAAGCGCATGGCCCGCAAGTCAATCGCCCTGGTCGTGGTCACGATCGCGGCGCTCGCCATCGGGGCGGCGGGTCCCGCCTCGGTCCATGATTTCTCGCTCGACCGGATCGATGGAGCCCGGGAGTCTCTCTCGAGCTACCAGGGCCAGGTCATGCTGATCGTCAACGTGGCGAGCAAATGCGGCTATACCCCGCAGTACGAAGGGCTCGAGGCGCTCTACGAGCGCTACCGGGATCGAGGCTTCGTCGTCCTCGGCTTTCCCGCCAACGACTTCGGGGGCCAGGAGCCGGGAAGCAACCAGGAGATCGCCGAGTTCTGTCGCGCGACCTGGGGCGTCGCGTTTCCGATGTTCGAGAAGATCTCCGTGACGGGCGCGCGCAAGCATCCCCTCTACCGATTCATCACGAGCCGGCCTCCGCCGATCGGCGGCGAGATCGAGTGGAACTTCCAGAAATTCCTCGTGGATCGAGAGGGTCGGCTGGTCGAGCGCTATGCCCCAGCCACGAAGCCCGAGGACCCCGAGGTCGTCTCCCGGATCGAGTCGCTGCTGACGAGCGAGAGCGCCGACTCCTGAGCGATCACGCGTCCACCCGCGTTCCCCGTCGTCCTGCGGCAACCTGCGGATTTGCACTATTCTGGCTCGCATGAGAGCAATCGTGATCGATGAGCCGGGAGACGAGTTCGTCATGAGGCTGGGCGAGGCGCCGTCGCCCGAGCTGACCGCGGGCACGCTCCGGATCCGGAACCGGGCGAGTGGAGTCAATCGGGCCGACCTGCTCCAGAGGGCGGGACACTATCCCCCGCCGTCCGGCGCCTCCCCGATCCTCGGGCTCGAGTGCGCCGGCGAGGTGACGGAGGTCGGGGACGGAGTCGAAGGCTGGTCGGTCGGGGATCGCGTGATGGCGCTCCTTCCCGGCGGCGGGTACGCGGAGGAGGTGGTGGCTCACGCCGGATCCGTCATGCCGCTACCCGACGCGCTCTCCTTCGAGGAGGGGGGCGGGCTGCCGGAGACGCTGCTCACGGTCTTCCTGAACGTCTTCCAGCTCGGGGCCCTGCCGGAGGGAGGGGCCGTGCTCGTCCATGGCGGCGGGAGCGGGATCGGCACGACGACGATCGATCTCGTGAAGCGAGCGGGGGGGCGGGTCGTGGCGACGGCCGGGACGGCAGAGAAATGCCGACGTTGTCTCGAGCTCGGCGCCGATGCCGTCGCGAACTACAAGGAAGAGGACTGGGTCGAGGTCACGAAGTCGGCCACCGATGGGCGCGGAGTCGACGTCGTGCTGGACTCGATCGGGGCCCCCTATCTCGAGCAGAACCTGTCGGCGCTCGCGACCGACGGCTCGCTGGTCCTGATCGGTCTGATGGGCGGAGCGCGGGCGGAGATCTCGCTCGGACGGCTGTTGATGCGCCGGCTTCGTCTGATCGGCTCCACGCTCCGGACGCGGTCGGACGAGAGCAAGGCCGGGATCGTCGAGGCCTTTCGAGCCAGATTCGGAGCCGATCTCGCAGCGGGGCGTCTGCGGCCGACGATCCATCGGGTCTTCGATCTGGCGGAGGCGCCCGAGGCGCATCGTCTGATGAAGTCGAGCGAGCATTTCGGCAAGATCGTCCTTCGCGTCGACGGTGGCCGCTAGAGGCCATTTCATGAGCCCTTCGGTCGCGATGCCGGATCCGGTCGACGGGAGTGGCCGTGGCCCCTGGCAGCCTGCGACCCGGAGAGGCTCGACGGGCTTCTAGCCCTCGAGGTCAGATCCGCTACGTTACGCGCCCGCCGTCGGCGCCAGGCCGTCCGGAGGGTCGGGCGACCGACCCACCCCTGAACCCCAAAGAGGCACCGGGGCTCGCTCGAGAGCTCGGGTCACCCATGCGCCGGCAGCGCGCAGAGCAGAGGAGAATCCGCCATGGCGGTCGAGCGCACCTTCGCAATCATCAAGCCGGATGCCGTCGAGAAGAAGTTCGCCGGACAGATCCTCGCGCGGATCGAGGAGTCCGGTCTCGCGGTCATCGCGATGAAGAAGATCCAGCTCACCGAGCAGGGAGCGAAGGGCTTCTATGCCGTTCACAAGGAGCGCCCCTTCTTCGGCGACCTCGTTCGATTCATGACCTCGGGACCGGTGGTGGCGCTCGTGCTCGAAGGCGAGGGGGCGATCAAGAGATGGCGGGACCTGATGGGCCCGACGAACGCGAAGGAGGCTCCGGAGGGGACGATGCGAGGTGACTTCGGGACGGACGTCGAGCGCAACGCCACCCACGGCTCGGACGCGCCCGAGACCGCTCGGATCGAGATTGCCTACTTCTTCAATGCCAGCGAGATCACGGCTCCGACCGAGGCGTTGCCGCCGGCCTGAGGGCGGTGATCAGCCCGCCAGCCCCCGGGCCATGAGCACGAGCAGGCCGAAGTAGGTGAGAGTCAGCCAGAGCTGATGGCTGCGCAGTGCGCGGGTCAAGGGATCTTCCTTCCTCTTCTTCGACTCGATCTTCGGGAGAGTCTCCGGACGGGGCCCCCTGTCTTCTCTTCGAACGGGAACGACAGGACTTGAGCGCCCGCCCGATTCTCCACCGTCGGATCCGGGCCGGCCGTGTCCTGGATCACCGAACCGACTCCCGCTCCCGGTCTCCGGCCCATCGGCAGGCGGGGTGGATCCCGGTCGGGTTCTTCCTCGAGCGCTCAAATTCCCTCGAAGGAGGGCGAGCGTCTCTCTCGGATGGCGGCGAGTCCCTCGCGAACGTCCCGGGACTCGAAGTGGCGCGCCTGCTCGCTGGCCTCGAACTGGAGCTGGTCCTCGAGAGAGGCCGTCTCGCTCCGCGCGAGAGCGCGTTTGACCGCCCGCACGGCCAGAGGAGCATTCCCACCGATCTCGGTCGCCACCGCTCGAGCCGCCGGCAGGACCTCCTCGCGCGGCAGGGCCCGGTTGGCGAGGCCGAGCTCAACGGCCTCCTTCCCCTCCACGAGTCGGCTGGTGTAGAGCAGCTCGGCGGCCTGCGCCGGGCCGACGAGGCGCGGAAGGGTCCAGGTCGCCCCCATCCCGGGATGCACCCCGATCCGCGTGAAGTTCAGGCCGAGCCGCGCCTCGTTCGCGACGTATCGGAGGTCGCAAGCCAGGGCGACGCAGAAGCCGGCTCCGATCGCATGACCGTGGATGGCGGCGATGGTCGGGCAGGGGAGATCGCGCAGGGCGAGGAAGAGGCGATAGAAGCGGGCCATTTCGTCCCGAATCGAGCGCCAGGCGAGTCCCGGACGAGCGGCCCCCGCGTCGGCCTGACGCTGGAGCATGTCGAGATCCCCGCCCGCCGAGAAGGCGCGACCTTCGCCCGTCAGAACGACCGCCCTCAGGCGATCGTCGGTCTGGAGACGATCGATCCGTTCCCGGAAGACCCGGCCCATCTCGGCCGTCATCGCGTTCAGGTGCTCGGGATCGTTGAGGTGCAGCGTCACCACGTCCCCATCCCGGGACTCGCGGACGAGGTCGAGCTCTTTGTTCGCGTCGCGCGAGGCCTGTGTCATGACGTCTCCCCCGATGAGTCGGCAGCATAGCGGCTGGCTCCGCGAGCGCCTCGAGGAGAGCTGCCCCGAACTCGGGACGGCGATGGAGGCGGGCCCGCCCGGGACCGTGTCCGTCAGGAGTCCTGCCGGAGCAGCCTCGCCCAGCACTCGAGGTCGTAGTGGACGCCGTGCTTCTGGGCGGCTCCGGGAAGGACCGTGACACACGTGAAGCCCAGTGACCGATGCAGTGCGCGGCTCTCCTCGTTGGGAAGCGCGATACAGCCGATCGCGGTGTGGACGTTCCGGTCCTGCAACGCGGTCAGGAGGGTCCGGTAGAGCGCGCGTCCGAGTCCGAGGCCGCGGGCTTCGGGAGCGAGATAGATCGTGGTCTCGAGGGTGGCTGGATCGACCTTGGGCCCCCACCAGGGCGTCGCATAGCTGTAGCCCACGACGACACCCTCGAGCTCGAGAACGTAGGCCGGGCGGCCCTCGGACCCACCGGCCAGACGCTCCTCCATCTCCGCCGGCGAGATCGGATCTTCGCGCAGGACCCGATGGCCCTCTGCGACGTAGTGGTTGCAGATCGCGGCCAGTGCGGCCGCATCCTCTCGCTCGCCTCTTCGGATCAACTGCGCCCCCCGTCCGGGCGGCAGGATACACCGCAACCGGCGAGAGCCCCCTCCGCGACGGGCGGCGAAGGGGGCTCTCTGGAGCTTCGTCGAGGCGTTCGAGCCTCGACGATCGATGGGGCGCGGACCTCAGTCCTGTCCGTTGCCGCGCCTCAGGTAGGTCGACTCGCGCTCCGGGCTCGTCCCCCCACCGGCGCTTCGCTTGCGGAGGAACGCCGGCGTATCGAGCTCGTCCTCGGCAAAGGGCGACTCGAACCCGTACAGCCCCGACGAGGCCATGTCCTCGGCGCTCGGAGCGGGGCTCGTGCGCAGGGTCTGCTGCTCGGGAAACGAGGGCGGCAGAGAGCCGGCCGCCGGCTCCGAGGCCATCGCGGGATGGTGGGCCGGCGTCTCCACCGGCTCCTGTCGGATCGGCGTCACGTTCGGCGGATCGACCATCTGCCGCTCCCGCTCGACCTCCTCGACGGGGTCCGGAACGCGGCGTCGCGGCTGGGGCGGCGTTCGGCGAGCCTCTTCGCTGTCGAGACCGGTCGCGATCACCGTCACCCGGAGCTCGTCGTCCCCGAGCGAGTCGTCGATCACGGCGCCCACGATGATGTTGGCGTCCTCGTGGGCCGCCTCGTGAACGAGCGAGGAGGCCTCGTTGACCTCGAAGAGGGTCATCTCGGAGCCGCCCGTGATGTTGATCAGCACGCCGCGTGCGCCCTCGATCGACAGGTCCTCGAGGAGCGGGCTGGAGATCGCCGCGCTCGCCGCATCGACGGCCCGGGTCTCGCCGTGGCCGACGCCCGTCCCCATCAGCGCGACTCCGGCCTCGTTCATCACCGTCCGGACGTCGGCGAAGTCCAGGTTGATGAGGCCGTGGACCGTGATCAGGTCCGAGATGCCTCGAACGGCATTCAGGAGGACCTGGTCCGCGATCGAGAAGGCGTCCCGGACCGCCGTGCCCTTGCCAGCGAGCGCGAGCAGCCGCTGGTTCGGAATCGTGATCAGCGTGTCGACCACGCCATGCAGCTCGTCGATTCCGTGTCCCGCGTGCTTCATCCGCACGCGTCCCTCGAACGGGAAGGGCTTGGTGACGACGCCGACCGTCAGCGCTCCGACCTCCCGAGCCACCTCCGCCACGATCGGAGCGGCTCCGGTTCCCGTGCCGCCACCCATTCCCGCGGTCACGAAGACCATGTCCGATCCCTCGAGCAGCTCGCGCAGGCGATCGCGCGCCTCGAGCGCCGAGGCGCGGCCCCGGTCGGGATTCGCTCCACAGCCCAGGCCGCGCGTGATCTCCGCACCGAGCTGGACCTTGAGCGGCGCCTTGTTGTGGATCAGCGCTTGCGCGTCCGTATTCGCGGCGACGAACTCGACACCCGAGAGGCCCGCCTCGATCATGGTGTTGATCGCGTTGCCGCCTCCTCCGCCGACGCCGATCACCTTGATGGTGGCCTTCTGATGCGAGCTTCCGTCGAACTCGAGCAGCTCCTGCCCGTCGTCCGGACCGAGCTCGAGAAGGTCGACGCCGTCCTCGAAACGATCGTTGTCTTTCTTGGCCATGCTCTTCACCCCCCGACGATGCCTGGCTGCACCGTCGAATGTAACACGATTCAGTTGGTTTTGTGCTCTTTTGCCCGGGCTTTTGCCCGGGCTTTTTCTCGGGATCTCGTTCGATCGCGATCCGCTCGGGCCGGTGGCCCGGGTCCGGACGTCAATCGAACTCGGCGTAGAACCAGTCGCGCATTCGCTGCTTGACCCGTCCGAAGATCGACTCGTCGCGGATCCGGAAACGGCTGCCGCGGGCCGAACGTTGTTGGTTCAGTCCGAACAGGACGAGTCCGACCCCCGTGGAGTACATGGGACTGCGAACGACGTCCTGAAGCCCGCCGATCGACGAAGGCAGGCCCTGTCGAACGGGCGCCTCGAAGATCTCCTCGGCGAGCTCGCCCACGCCCGTCAGAGCCGAGGCCCCGCCCGTGAGCACGAGGCCCGACGGGATACGGTCGAGCAGGTCTGCCCGGATCAGCTCCTGCCGCGCGAGCGACAGGATCTCCTCGACTCGCGGCTCGATGATCTCGCAGAGGATCTTGCGCGAAATCTCCCGGGGCTTGCGGCCGCCGACCGACGGGACCGTGATGATGTCGTCCGAGCCCAGGTAGCGAGCCGAAGCGACCCCGAACTTCTTCTTGATCCGCTCCGCCTCCTCGAAGGGCGTGCGGAGTCCGACCGCGATGTCGTTCGAGAGGTGGTATCCCCCGAGTCCGAGCACCGAGGTGTTCTTGATCGAGCCGTCGGCGAAGACCGCGATGTCCGTGGTTCCGCCTCCGATGTCGATCATGCAGACGCCGAGATCCCGCTCGTCGTCGGCCAGGACCGCTCCCGCCGAGGCCAGCGGCTCGAGAACGATGTCGATCACGTTCAGCCCGGCCTTGTTGCAGCACTTCACGATGTTCTGCGCGCTGGTCACGGCGGCCGTCACGATGTGGATCATCGCTTCGAGCCGGACGCCGCTCATGCCGAGCGGCTCCCGGATTCCGTCCTGATCGTCGATGATGAACTCCTGGGGGATCACGTGGATCACCTCGCGGTCCATCGGGATCGCCACGGCCTTCGCCGCGTCGATCACCCGCTTCACGTCGCCCTCGCGAACCTCGCGATCCTTCACGGGAACGACGCCGTGTGAGTTGAAGGCGCGGATGTGGCTGCCTGCGACGCCGGCATAGACCGACGTGATCTCGCAGTCGGCCATGAGCTCGGCCTCCTCGACGGCATGCTTGATCGACTCGACCGTCGCGTCGATGTCGACGACGACTCCCTTGCGAAGGCCTCGCGACGGATGCGTGCCGATGCCGACGATGTCGACTCCATTCTCCGTCTGCTCCGCGACCACGGCGCAGATCTTCGTCGTCCCGATGTCGAGCCCGACGATCAGGTCGTCCTTTCTGGACATCTCCTTCACCCCCCTTCTGGAAGGACCGTCTCCGGCCCTTCCCCCTGGACGGCGCCGCAAATCCATGCGACGTCGCCGCTTCTGGCCCGTCCCTACCCAGAGACGGGCTCGGTGCGCAGGACCGCACGGTCCGCGTACCGGAGATCGATCCAGCGTGCGCTCGCGATCTCGGGCTCCTCGCTCTCGAGGAGCGCAGCGAGTCGCGCCACGCGCTGGCCGAGGAGTCTGCGACCGAGCAGGACGCGCGGTCCCCGCTCGCCGATCTGGATCACGTAGCCGTCCTCGGCGCCGGACGGAGCGTCTTCGGGGTCCGTCCGGCCCCTCGGCAGATGGACGGTCATGGACCCGGCCGCAGCGACGAGCGGATGCGGGCCGGACAGGGCCGCGAGCAGCTCCAGGGTCTCCGCCTCGATCCGCGGCCGTGCGGCGTGTCCTCCTCCGCGCTCCTGCAGCAGGGGCAGGGACCGAACGGAGTCGAGGCGCCCGGCAAAGCGCTCGCCTCGGCGATCGATCAGCTCGATCCGGTCCGGGCTCTGCAGGCTCCGCCAGCGGGCGATCGCCTCGCGCTCGACGACCGAGATCACGAGGGTGCCAGAGGGCAGTCGCAGGGCTCGGGCCGACTCGATCCAGGGCTCGAGGGCGACCGCCGCGGAGACGGCCGCGGGGTCGATGGAGCCCAGGAGCCGTCCCGGCTCCACGCCGGCGCGGGCGACGATCGTCTCCGGAGCGAGAGTCCGCGCGCCCTGCACGGCCACGACCTCGAGAGGCGTCGAGCGCAGGACGAGAAGCTCGAGCAGGGGACCCGAGACGAGGGCGCCCGAGGCGATCGCGAGCAGCCACAGGACGGGGGCGAGCAGCATCCGGATCCGGGCTCGTGTGGGCGCCTGCTCCGTGCGCCGACGCTCGCGCTCCCGGCGCCGGCGCTCGCGGCTCCGCTTGCGTTCGAGATGGTCTCGCGCGCGACGCGCCCGCGCCGCGGACTCGGCGACGGGCGAATCGAGACGGCCTCGGCCCTGCCAGAGCCTGCTGAAGACGGCGAAGAGACTCATTGCGGATCTCCAGCTCGAGGGGTTGGGCCGGCCTCGCCGAGGATCCGGACCTCGGGCTCGAGTCGGATCCCGCTGCTCGACTCGACGGCGTCGCGAGCCTGCTCGATCAACGCGAGGACGTCGCGGGCTCGGGCCCCGCCGTGGTTCACGATGAAGTTCGCGTGCACGCTGGAGATCTGGGCCGAGCCTTCGCGCCGCCCCTTGAGCCCGGCCGCCTCGATGAGTCGGCCCGCGTGATCGCCGGGAGGATTGCGGAAGACCGAGCCGCAGCTCGGGAGGTCGATGGGCTGGCTGGCCTGGCGCTGCGCGAGGAGCCGGTCGATCTCGCTGCGGACTCGCTCGGGGGCGCTCGGAGTGACCTCCAATACGGCCCCGACGATCACGGATCCGGGCTCGAGGCCGGCCAGCGAGCGGTATCGGAAATCCAGCTCCTCCCGGCGCCGGCGCAGGCAGCGGCACCCCGAGCCGTCGAGCAGCTCGATCTCCCGCACGACGTCCTTCATCTCGCGACTGCCGATGCCGGCGTTCATGGCGAGCCAGCCGCCCAGGGTTCCGGGGATTCCCGCCCCGAACTCGAGTCCGGAGAGGCCGTTCAGAGCGCAGTAGCGAGTGAGGGTGGCGTGGGACGCCCCGGCCTCGGCCGAGATCGCGTGCGAGTCCAGCCGCTCGATCCGACGGAGCTTCTTCAGTCGGATGACCACGCCGCGGATTCCGCCCTCCCGGACGAGCACGTTGAAGCCGGCTCCGAGGACGCGGGTCGGCAGATCATGGTCGCGACAGATCGCGAGGAGCCGTCGGAGCTCCTCCCGGTCCCGAGGAGTGGCCATCGCGTCTGCCGGCCCTCCGATGCGCAGCGACGTATGTCGAGCGAGCGGGACGTCGAACTCGACGCGTTCGGCGAGGCTCTTCTCGAGAGCCGAGCGGGCAGCGGAAGGAATCATGCGGTCTCCCTCCGGTCCGACTCGAGGCGCGCGAGGATCCGGGGCCCGAGATCCACGATGTCTCCGGCGCCGAGGGTGAGGACGAGCTCGCCCTCGGAGAGGGTCGACGGCAGGTTTCGAGCGATGTCGCTCAGGGGGCCTCCGCAGTCCGCGCGGGGATGACCGGCTTCACGGATCGCCTCGGCCAGTCTTCGAGCGTCGATGCCCTCGATCGGAGGCTCGCTCGCCCCGTAGATCTCGGCGATCACGACACGGTCGGCCGCATCGAAGGCGTGAAGGAAATCCGCCCAGCAATCGCGCGTGCGAGTGAAGCGGTGGGGCTGAAAGACGGCCGTGAGGGCGCCTTCGTGGACGCTGCGAGCCGCTTCGAGCACCGCCCGAACCTCGGCCGGATGGTGCGCGTAATCGTCGACCACCTCGATGCCGGCATGGGAGCCCCGGGTCTCGAAGCGCCTCGCGACACCGGGGAAGGTCGAGAGGCCGTCGGCCAGACGCTCCGGGTCGATGCCCAGCTCGAGGCCGACCGCGATCGCGGCCGTCGCGTTCAGGACGTTGTGACGGCCCGGCAACGGGATCCGGAAGAGCAGGCGCCGTCCCTCCGGCAGTCGGGCCCGGAATTGCTGACCGCGATCGATGCGCTCGACGCTCTCGATCCGGAGGTCCGCCGCCTCCGCGAACCCGAAGGTCACCCTTCGCGCGCTCATGCGGGGAAGGAGGGCCATGACGCCCGGATGATCGATCCCGAGGACGGCGGCGCCCCAGAAGGGGACGCCGTTGGCGAACTGCGTGAAGGCGTCGAGCAGCGTCTCGCGATCGCCGTAATGGTCGAGATGCTCCGGATCGACGTTCGTCACGACGGCGAGAGCCGGTCGTGTCCAGAGGAAGGATCCGTCGCTCTCGTCGACCTCCGCGACCAGCCAGTCCCCCGCGCCGAGCTTCACGGGGCTCGCGAAGCCGCCCGGTCGAGGGACGCGCCCGCCGACCACGGCCGTCGGATCGAGGCCCGCGCAATCGAGGAGATGGGCCAGAATCGCGGTGGTGGTCGTCTTGCCGTGAGAGCCGGCGACGGCGATTCCGTCCTTCTTCCGCATCAGCTCGGCCAGCAGGGCGCCTCGGCTCACGATCGGGAGTCCGAGACGACGAGCGGCCTCGAGCTCGGGGTTGTCGGCGGAGATCGCCGACGAGCGCACGACGGCCTGCGCGTCGCCCACGCTCGCGCCGTCGTGGCCGAGTGCGACCGGGATGCCGAGGTCCTGCAGGCGCCGGATCGTCGCGCCGGACTTCAGGTCCGAGCCGGTGATCCGGAAGCCCTGTTGGTGCAGGAGCTCTGCGAGACCGGCCATTCCGATCCCGCCGATCCCGACGAAGTGGAGGCGACTCATCTTGTGCCGCATGAGCCCTCCTCCGCCTCGCGGCGGGCTCGGGCGGCGCCCACGCCCGCTCCGATCGGCAGACTCGGATCGTTCGCCAGCCTCTCGACGCAGAGCTCGACGATGCGCTCGGCCGCGCCCGGGCGGGCGAGCGTGGCGGCGGCCTCGCGCATGGCGACGAGTCGGGTCGGTGCGTCCAGGAGCTCGCGCAGCGTGCGGACGAGGACGGGGATCTCGAGGGGCCGCGCGCCGAGCCGGATCGCGGCTCCTGCCTCCTCGAGCGCTCGGGCATTCGCCGCTTGATGATCGTCGGCTGCATGCGGATAGGGCACGAGCAGCGCCGGCAGCCCGGCGAGCGCGAGCTCGGCCACCGTGAGCGCGCCCGCGCGACAGATCGCGAGATCGGCCCAGCGATAACGCGCGGGCATGTCGTGCTCGAAGGCGACGACCGTGGCGGCGACCCCGGCCTCGGCATAGCGTCGCTCGACGGAGAGCCGGTCCGCCTCGCCCGTCTGGTGGAAGACCTCCAGCGCGTTGCGAGGAAGCTCGGCGAGCGCCGGGGGGACGTTCTCGTTGAGCTGACGAGCTCCCTGGCTTCCGCCGAAGACGAGCAGGCGGACGGGATGCGCGGGCGGGCGGTCGGAGGCCATTCGCTCGAAGGCCTCTTCGAGAGAGCGCCGCAGCGGCACGCCGACCGGGATCGATTCGGTTCGGGCGGGGAGAAGGTCGCGGGTGGACTCGAAGCCCACGAAGACGCTGCGAGCGAAGCGAGCCGTGAGCCGGTTCACCCGACCGGGAATCGCATTGGGCTCGACGAGGAAGAGCGGCCGGCCCTGGGTGCGAGCCGCCAGCGCCGTCGGCATGGCGGCATAGCCTCCGACCGAGATCACCGCCTGTGCGTCGAATCGGCGGAGCACCCGGCGCGCCGCACCGATGCTGCGCAGGATCGAGAGCCCGCCTCGCGCCCGACCCCAGAGGCTCCGTCCCATCACCTGCTCGCTCGGGAGCAGCTCGAGGTCGAAGCCCGCTGCCGGTACGAGACGGGACTCGAGACCCTGGGACGAGCCGACGAAGAGCAGCTCGTCACCGCGCGCGTCGATCGCCTCGCCCAGGGCCAGCGCCGGCGTGACGTGTCCGCCCGTGCCGCCGCCCGCGATCACCCAGCGCCGTGCCATGAGCTGGCCTCCCGCGTGCTGGTGTCCTTGGATCGAGGGGCGTGGCGCTTCGCGACGCCGAGCAGGAGCCCGAGGGCGAAGCAGCTCACGACGAGCGAGGTCCGTCCGTAGGACAGGAAGGGCAGGGTGAGCCCCTTCGTCGGGACGAGACCCATGACGACCGAGGCGTTCAGGAAGGCCGGGAGGGTCAGAAGGGAGACCATCGCGAAGCCGCAGAGCAGGTCGAAGCGATCGCGGGCTCGACGGGCGGCGCGTGTACCCGCCATCCAGAGAGCGGCGAAGGCGCCGAGCACCACGAGCACGCCGAGCAGACCGAGCTCCTCCGCCACGAGGGCCAGCACGAAATCGGTATGCACCTCGGGCAGGTATTGCAGCTTCTGTCTCCCGTTCCCGAGCCCCTGACCGAACAGGGATCCGTGACCGAAGGCCACATAGGACTGGACGAGCTGCCAGCCCGCTCCGCGGGCCTCGCCGAAGGGATCGAGGAATCCCATCACGCGTCGCCAGGCATAGGCGTTGGACCAGACGTAGAGCGCCACGAGCGAGACCCCCGCCGCGCCGGGGATCACGAATCGAGGCCAGGGCGTGCCCGCGACGAAGAGCAGCAGGGCACAGAGGGCGACCAGGACCACGGCGTTGCCGAGGTCGGGCTGGAGCAGGAGGAGCAGGGCGGGCAGGAGGCTGATCCCCGCAGCCTCGATCGAGCGACGCGTCGACAGCTCCCGGCGGTCGTCCTTGCGGGAGAGCCAGGTCGCGACGGCGATCAGCGTGGCGCACTTCGCGAGCTCGCCCGGCTGGAAGCGCAGGTCGACACCCGGGATCGCGAGCCAACGCGTGGCTCCGTTCACCTCGACCCCGACCCCGAGCGTCGCGGCCAGCAGGAGAACGGTGAGGAGCCAGAAGGGAATCGCCAGCCGTCGAAGCGTCGAGCAGGGCAGCCGATAGGCCAGGGCCATCACGCCGAGCCCCAGGACGATCCCACCGACATGGTGGAAGAAGAGCGGCGGAATCGTCGCGTCCAGGGCGAGCGTGGCCGTCGCGCTGTAGCTCATGACGACACCGGTCGCGATGAGGAGCGTGGTCGAGAGCGCGATGCCCGGGTCGATGCCGGAGCTCGCTCGCGTGGGCGCCGCTCGATTCGTCATCCCGTTCCTCTCGTCTCCAGGCCGCGGACGGCGTCCTGGAATCGGCGGCCGCGGTCCTCGAAGCCGCGGAACTGGTCGAAGCTCGAGCAGGCGGGCGCCAGCAGCACGACGTCACCCGGGTGGGCGATCGCGAGGGCGCGCTCGACCGCAGCCTCGATCGTCTCCATCGCCTCCACGGCGACCCGACCCGCGAGCGCGCTCCCGAAGTCCGCGGTCGATTCTCCGATCAGGAGGGCCCGCCGGACGCGACCGCTCGCGGCCTCGACCAGCGGCGTGAGGTCTCCCCCCTTGTGGCGCCCACCGGCGATCCAGATGACGGGACCCGCGAGACCCTCCAGCGCGCTCGCCGCTGCGCCGACGTTGGTGGCCTTCGAGTCGTCGATGAAGCGGACGCCGCGGATCTCGGCCACGGGCTCGCAGCGATGGGGGAGCGCCCGGAGGTCGAGCCATCCCAGGCGGGCGGTCTCCAGGTCGACTTCGAGGGTGGCCAGGGCCAGCAGGGCAGCGAGTACGTTCTCCTCGTTCGGCCGCCCCTCGAGCGGAAAGCCGTCGAGCGGGAGGATTCGATGCAGCCCCTTGCGACGGACGACGACGTTGCGCCCGTCGAGCCAGGCGCCCTCCTCCACCGGGTGGCTTCTCGAGAAGACCAGGCGCTCCACGCCCGGCGGCAGGGCAAGGGCCCGGCAGATCTCGTCGTCCTCGTTCACGATCGCGACGTCGCCCGCGGCCTGGCGCGCGAAGAGCCGGCTCTTCGCGCCGACATAGCCTTCGAGGTCGCCGTGACGGTCGAGGTGGTCGGACGAGATGTTCAGCAGGACGCCGGTCTTCGGTCGGAAGCTCTCGACGCTCTCGAGCTGGAACGAGGAGACCTCGAGGATCGCCAGGTCCAGGGGCTGGCCCACGAGCTCGAGGGCGGGCAGGCCCAGGTTGCCCGCCGCCCGGGCGCGCAGCCCCGCCGCTCGGGCCATCGCCTCGATCAGGGTCACGACCGTCGACTTCCCGTTCGTGCCGGTCACGGCGACGATCGGCACGGCGAGGGCCCGCGAGCACAGCTCGATGTCCCCCCACGCGCGTCTCGCCCGTCCCGCCCAGCGAGAGGCGGGAATGCCGGGGCTCGGGACGACGAGATCGAACTCCGCCATCTCGGGGAAGGGCCGACCCACCCGGACCTCGACCTAGGAAGGGAGGGTCTCGAGGCCGGTCAGCGCTTCGATCGGGCGCTCGTCGGCGGCCACGACGCGCGCTCCCCGCTCGTCGCAGAAGCGTGCCGCCGAGCACCCCGACATCCCGAGGCCCAGCACGAGGACATCCTGTCCTGCGAGCTCCATCGATCGACTCTCCGCCGTCCCGCACCGCGCGGGGGTGGGCATCAGCGCAGCTTGAGGGACGAGAGGGCCACGAGTCCCAGAATGATCGAGACGATCCAGAAGCGGACGACGATCTTCTGCTCGGGCCAGCCCAGCTGCTCGAAATGGTGGTGGATGGGAGCCATTCGAAAGACTCTCTTCCCGGTGAGCTTGAAGGACCCGACCTGGATGATGACCGAGAGCGTCTCGATCACGAAGATTCCGCCGACGACGGCGAGGAGGATCTCCTGCCGGATCATGACCGCGATCGTGCCGAGCGCGCCGCCGAGCGCGAGCGATCCGACGTCGCCCATGAAGAGCTCCGCCGGCGAGGCGTTGAACCACAGGAAGCCGAGCCCGCCACCGACCAGGGCGCCGCAGAAGATCGCGAGCTGGCCGGAGCCGGGGACGTTCTTGATCTGCAGGTAGTCGGCGATGCCGGCATGTCCCGCGGCGTAGGCGAGCAGCAGGAAGGTGCCGGCCGAGATCATGACGGGTCCGATGGCGAGTCCGTCGAGCCCGTCCGTGAGGTTCACTCCGTTGCTCGCCGCCACGATGATGAAGGTGGCGAGCGGGACGTAGAGCCAGCCGATGTTCGGCGTGAAGTCCTTGAAGAAGGGCACCGCGAGCTCCTGGTCGAAGGCCGGGCTCGTGTAGATCGCGACCGCCACGCCGAAGGCGAGCAGGACCTGCCAGAAGAGCTTCATGCGAGCCGAGATGCCGACCGAGTTGCCGCGCGTCACCTTGCTGTAGTCGTCGATGAATCCCAGCACGCCGTAGCCCGTCGTGAGTCCGAGGACGATCCAGACGAAGGGGTTCGTCAGGTCCGTCCAGAGCAGGACCGAGATCACGAGGGAGAGGAGGATCAGGAGACCGCCCATCGTGGGCGTGCCCGCCTTGGCGGCGTGGTCGGGGCCGATCTCCCGGATCGGCTGCCCGACGCGCAGCGCGGCCAGCCGTCGGATCAGCCAGGGGCCGACGATGAAGGAGATGAAGAGGGCCGTGAGCGTGGCCGCAGCCGTGCGGAAGGTGATGTAGCGCACGACGTTCAGCGCGCCGAACTCGTCCGCGAGGGGATAGAGCAGATGGTAGAGCATCAGCGCTCCTCCTCGCTGGGTCGGTCGGTGTGGCGGGAGAGCGCCTCGATCACGCGCTCCATGCGCGCCGCTCGAGAGCCCTTGACGAGAACGCGGTCGTTCTTGCCGAGCTGCTCGCGCAGTCGCTCGGCGATCGCTTCGTGAGAGGTCTCGACGTGGATGCGGTGGGCTTCGAGCCCGGCCTCCCGGGCTCCCTGCGCGACGAGCTCCGCGGAGGCGCCCAGGACGAAGACACCGTCGAGTCCGAGCGTCGCGGTGAGACGGCCGGCCTCGCGATGCGCCTCGGCGGCCGATGCACCCAGCTCGCCCATCTCTCCCAGCACGGCGTAGCGCCTCCCGCCGGAGTCGAGGCGGGCCAGCGCCTCCAGCGCCGCGCGCATGGACTGGGGGTTGGCGTTGTAGCTGTCGTCGATCACCAGGACGTCACCGGGGAGGGAGAGCGGCTGCATGCGACCGGGTACGCCGCCATGCGCGGCGAGACCGAGCACGACCGAGTCGAAGGCCGCGCCGGCGGCGAGTGCCCCGCCCGCCGCGGCGAGCGCGTTGTCCACGATCGTCTCGGCGAGGCCGGGGACCCGGATCTCGCCTCGACCGAAGGGCGTCTCGAGCTCGAAGGCGAAGGCACCGTCGTCGACCGAGCGCACGCGACTCGCCCTCAGGTCCGAGCCCGGCTCTCGTCCGAAGGTGAGGACCCGGGCCTCCGTGCGAGCCGCCTGGGAGAAGGCCAGGGGCTCGTCCCTGCCCACGACGGCGACACCCGTCGCGGGCAGCGAGGCGAGCAGGTCGCCCTTCTCTTCGGCGATCGCCTCACGGCTCCCCAGGTTCTCGATGTGCGCCGTGCCGACGTTCGTGAGGATTCCGATCGTCGGCTCGGCGATCGAGGCCAGATGAGCGATCTCGCCCCGATGATTCATCCCCATCTCGACGACGGCGAAAGCGTCTTCGGCCGCCCTGCGGAGCAGGGTGAGCGGGACGCCGAACTGGTTGTTCAGGTTGCCCCGCGTCGCGAGGGTCGAGCCCGTGCGCGCGAGGATGCCTTGGCAGAGCTCCTTGGTCGTCGTCTTGCCATTGCTGCCCGTGATGCCGATCAGAGGCCCCTCGAAGCGACGACGATGGCCCCGGGCGAGATCCGCGAGGGCGCGCGTCGTGTCCTCCACCCGCACGACGAACCCGTCGGCCCTTCCGATCGCATCGGACGATCGGTCGGTCTGGATCAGCACGCCGGAGGCGCCCTGCGACAGGACGTCGTTCACGAAGCGATGGGCATCGTGGTTCGGTCCGACGATCGCCACGAAGAGGGAGCCCGGCCCGGCCTCTCGACTGTCGATCACGGTCGAGTCGAAGGACTGATCGGCGCGACCGGCCTCCAGTCCGCCTCCGGTCCACTCGCAGAGGTCCGCCACCGTCGTCGGCGCGCTCATCGCCCCTCCCGCTCGGCGAGGGCCGCCAGGGCCTCCACGCGATCATCGAAGGGGAACTTGTCCCGGCCCAGGATCTGATAGTCCTCGTGTCCCTTTCCCGCGAGCACGACGATGTCCTCCGGGCCGGCTCCGATCGTGGCGATCCGGATCGCCTCCCTCCGGTCGATGATCGAGACGTAGCGCTTGCGACCTTCGAAGAGCTCGGGCGGCTCGACCTTCTCCATGTCGTCGAGCCCCGACTCCACGTCCGCGAGGATGGCGGCCGGGTCCTCGGTCCGGGGGTTGTCGCTGGTGAGCACCGCCAGGTCGGCGTGACGGGCCACGGCCGCGGCCATCAGCGGCCGCTTCGCCCGATCCCGGTCGCCGCCGCATCCGAAGACCGCGACGAGACGGCCCCGGCAGAGGGGCCGTACGGCCCGCAGGAGCTTCTCCACGGCGTCGGGCGTATGCGCGTAGTCCACGAGCACGGTCGGGGCGGACGCGTCCGAACCCAGCACCCGCTCCATGCGACCGGGCACCTGCGGACACTCCGCCACCCCGCGCGCGATCGAGTCGTCGTCGATCTCGAGGGCCCGGGCGATGCCGACGGCCACCAGGAGGTTCTCGAGATTGAAGTCGCCGACGAGGGGGAGATGGAGCTCGAGGTCGCCCTCGCCATCCCGGATCCGGGCATGGGTTCCGGACAGATCGACGGCGCTCTCGACGAGACGCACGTCGGCGCTCGCGTCGAGACCGCGACCCACGCGGAGGATCTTCGCGCCCGCGTCGCGTGCGACGGCGATCATCTTCTCGCCGGCGGCGTCGTCGACGTTCACGACCGCGGTCGCCTTCGCCGTGAGATGGTCGCGGAAGAGCTTCGCCTTGGACGCGAGATAGGCGTCCATGGTGCCGTGAAAGTCGAGGTGGTCCTGAGAGAGGTTCGTGAAGCCCGCGACCTCGAACCGGCAGCCGGTGACGCGCCCGAGCTCCAGTCCGTGCGAGGAGACCTCCATGACCGCGGCGTCGACCTGTGCGTTCACCATGGCGCGGAGGGTCCGCTGGAGGTCGAGGCTCTCGGGCGTGGTGTTCACGGCGACCTCGCGCTCGCCCGCATAACGAATCTCGACCGTGCCGACGAGCCCCGTGCGCCGACCGGCTCGAGCGAGAATGGACTCGACGAGATAGGTGGTGCTGGTCTTCCCGTTCGTGCCCGTCACCCCGATCATCGTCAGCTCCTTCGCGGGGCTGCCGAAGAATCGCTCGGCCAGCGGCGCGAGGGCACGGCGGCTGTCGGGCACCTGTACGACGGGCACGTTCAAGATGGGCGCTTGGTCGCGATCGAGCCCGCTCGGCGTCTCCTCGACGAGGAGCGCGGAGGCTCCCAGGGCGATCGCGCGGTCGAGGAATCGATGTCCGTCCGCGTGGGCTCCGCGCAGAGCGACGAAGAGGTCTCCGGGGGAGACCTTCCGCGAGTCGTACCGGATCCCGCGGATCACCGGGTCCGCGGGAGCGGCGCCCCGGCCGGCGAGCGGCGTCGGCGGTCCGGGCAGCGCGTTCAAGAGCGCAGAGAGTCGCATCACCCCTCCTCCCGGATCGGTGCGAGCTCGAGACGGACCGTCCGGTCCCGACCCGCGAGCACGGTTCCGGGTACGGGGAATTGGGACACCACACGACCCGTCCGGGCTCCCGCGATCTGCAGCACGAGCGACTCGGCGCGAGCCAGACGCAGGGCGCGCTCGATCGTCTGTCCGGAGAAGTCGGGCACGAAGGCGGGATCGAGCACATTGCCGGGTGCGAGCCGGAGGGTGGCAGCAGCCGGGGAGGAGGGTC
>CAYXLY010000018.1:0-19713 GCA_964466005.1 uncultured Spirochaetaceae bacterium
CGCTCTCGGGAGAGACGGAGGGGCAGCCCGCCCTGATCCCCTCGACCTGGGGCATCGGCTGGTACCCCGACAATCAGCGTGCCGCGGCGGTCCTCAAGGACCCCGATCTGCCGCAGGGCACCGCGCTCTCCGGCTTCATCGAGCGCTGGGGACAGGTCCGGTCGAGCCTGTTCATCGGCCACACGCGCGGCTTGAATCAACGTGGCAGCCAGAGCGATGCCCAGCCCTTCATGAAGTCCTACGCGGGTCGCCAATGGCTCTTCGCCAGCTCCGGTGAGCTCTCGCCCGACACCCGGAGCACGCTCTCCCTGGACGACGCGTTCGACATCGCACCGGTCGGCAGCACCCCGGCCGAGCACGCCTTCAGCTGGATCGTCGCGCGCGTTCGCAGCCGGGCCTGCAAGACCATCGACGAGTTCGGATGGGTCGAGATGCTCGGGCTCTTCCAGGAGCTGAATGAGCTCGGCGCGGCGAGCTTCCTCCTCTCCGACGGTATCGATCTCCTCGCCTACCGGGATGCCTCGGCGACGATGCCTCTGCACTGGTGTCGACTGGTCCCCCCTCATGAGACGACCCGACTGGTCGGACGAACCTTCGCGATCGACTACGACAGCCCCATGGACGTCTCCCGAACGCTGCTCGTGTTTTCGACGCTCCCCATGCGCGGCGGCCGCTGGACGCCGATGGAGCCCGGCGAGCTGCGCGTCGTGCGTCGCGGCGCGTCGGTCTGGAGCAGCCATCCCAGCGGAATGGAGGAGCACGTCTTCGCCTTCCTCGGATCCTCGCGGGACGCACGGATACCCGACTCGACGACGAGCCATCTCGCCGGCGAGCAGCAACAGCATGCGTTCGCGCCGCTGCTCCAGAAGGAGGAGCTCCGCGAGCCCGAGCACGCCTTGCTGTCCGTCGTCCACGAGACCCGCTATCGCTACGAGCATCCCGTGGAGCGGAGCTCGCATCGATTCTGTCTCCACCCGGTCGGGGATCAGCGCCAGGAGATCCTCGAGCACTCGCTCGAGATCTCGGTCGAGGGCCTGAGCCGCGACTTCGAAGACGTATTCGGGAATCGCGCGACCATCCTGGAGGTGACCGCTCCCTTCCAGGAGATGACGATCACGAGTCGCTCCGTCCTGCGAGTGGAGGGCGTGATGCCCTCGCACCTGAAGTCGCCCCTTCGACGAGATCAGATCCCCCTGGTCTGGATGCCCTGGCAGCGGCAGATGATGCAGGCCTACCTGATGCCCCCGGAGCTCCCGGAGGCGGAGCTCCGGGAGCTCTCGGAGTTCGCCATGAGCTTCGTCGAGCGCAACGACTACGACCTCGTCGAGACGCTGCTCGACCTGAACCGGACGATCTATCGCGACTTCGTCTACGTGCCCGGCTCGACGACGATCCAGACGACTCCCTTCCAGGTCTACGTCCAACGCCGCGGAGTCTGTCAGGATTTCGCGAACGTCCTGATCTGCCTCGCCCGCCTGCTCGGCGTGCCCGCCCGCTACCGCGTCGGCTACATCTACACGGGCGGGAGCTACGAGAACAAGATCCAGTCCGATGCCTCGCATGCCTGGGCCGAGGTCTACCTGCCTTGGATGGGCTGGTTCGGATTCGATCCCACCAACGGCTGCCTGGCCGGCTCCGATCACGTGCGCGTCGCCTGTGGCCGACAATTCCGCGACGCGGCGCCGACCACGGGAACGATCTATCGCGGAGGGGGGCTCGAGACGCTGGAGGTCGGCGTCCGCGTCGAACGTCTCGAAGACGAAGAGTCGGCCCCGAACGCGTTCTCGAACACGAGCGATCGCGCGGAGATCGAGACCGAGGGCGACTCCTCCTGAGCAGCGAGCCGGAGAGGCGCGCTCGACTCTCCCTCAGGCGGATCGCCCGTCCTCACCCGTCGAGCCCGGCCCGGATCCGGCTCGTCGCTCCATCTCGCTTCGCGCGGGCAGCGAACCGGCGGATGCCCACCTCAGGTCGAGGATGTGCGGGAAATGCGGGTGGGGCTCGATCCGGATCGGATCGAAGCAGCCCTGACGATGGCCTCGCCGCTCGAAGCGAGCGAGCCGCCGACTCTCCGCCGCCGCCGCGTTCACGGGCCGCGTCTCCGAGGCGCGCCCACCCGGATGCACGACGTGAACCGTGCAGCCGGCGACGCTGCGTCGGTTCCATGCGTCGTAGAGATCGATGTGCAGGGGAGAGTGGACTCCGATTCGCGGATGCAGGCAGTGCGGCGGCTGCCAGGCCCGATAGCGGACGCCCGCCACGAAACGCCCGTTCATCGAGGTCGGCCGCATCGGGACCTCGAAGCCGTTGCAAAGCACCTTGTATCGCTCCTCCACCAGGCCGAAGGCCTCGATCTGGATTCGCTCGACCGACGAGTCGACATAGCGAGCCTGTCCCCCCGCCGCCGACTCCTCGCCCAGCACGTGCCAGGGCTCGAGAGCGCCCCGCACCTCGATCCGCATCGTATCCAGCGAGAGATCGCCCAGACGAGGAAATCGGAACTCGAGGTGCGGCTCGAACCATCGCGGATCGATCGGATGGCCCGCACGGTCGAGCTCGTAGAGGACCTCGTGGAGATCCTGCTCCACCCAGTGGGGCATCATGAACTGGTCGTGGAGCGCAGTCCGCCACTTGATCAGCGGCCTCTCGTCGGGACGGCGCCAGAACTTGCAGAGCAGGGCCCGGACCAGGAGCTGCTGGACCGCGCTCATGCGCTCGTGAGGAGGCATCTCGAAGGCCCGAAGCTCGAGCAGGCCCAGACGTCCGGCAGGGCCGTCCGGGGAGTAGAGCTTGTCGATGCAGAACTCCGCGCGATGGGTATTGCCCGTGACGTCGATCAGGATGTTGCGCAGGATCCGATCGACCTGCCAGGGAGGCGCGCTCTCCCCCTCTCTGGGCAGCTGGGCCAGGGCGAGCTCCAGCTCGTAGGCCGAGTCGTCCCGAGCCTCGTCGACGCGCGGCGCCTGTGACGTCGGACCGATGAAGCGGCCCGAGAAGAGGAAGGACAGCGACGGGTGGTTGTGCCAATGGCGCAGGAAGCTGCCGAGCACGTCCGGTCGTCGGAGGAAGGGGCTGTCGGCCGGCGTCGAGCCGCCCAGCACCAGGTGGTTGCCCCCTCCCGAGCCGATATGGGCCCCGTCCACCTCGAACTTCTCCGCCACGAGGCCCTCCCGCCGGGCCGCGTCGTAGAGCTCTTCGCTCTGGCGGACGGACTCCCTCCAGGAGCCCGTCGGCATGACGTTGACCTCGATCACGCCCGGATCGGGCGTGACCCGGAACTCGCGGATCCGCGGATCCACGGGCGGCGGATAGCCCTCGAGCTGGACCGGAAGCGCGAGCTCCGAAGCGACGTCCTCGATGGCCGCGACGAGCTCGACGAAGGGCTCGAGGCGTCGGAGCGGAGGCAGGAAGACCTTCAGCTGACCGCCGCGGGGCTCGATGCAGAGCGCGCTTCGGACGATCCAGTCGGCCGACTCCTGATCGCGCGGCGCCTCGAATCCGTCCGGCACTGCCCCGATCTTCGAGGGACTCGCTGCGAGGTCGGCGGGCCTCTGCTCCCCCTCGCCTCGCGCCTGCATTCGCGGACGACTCGTCTGGCCGTCCCGAGCATCCCCCCGTCGGAGCGAGAGGTCCTGGCGCGCGGGCAGGGGGGCGCGCTCGACATAGGGGTCGAGCTCGAAGGCGATCGGGCGACCGTCCTCGGCGACCCAGGGGAGCGAATCGAGCGGGAGTCGGTAGCCCATCGCCGAGTCGCCCGGGATCAGGTAGCAGCGCTCCGAGCGCAGGAACCACTCGCCCGTTCGCCACTGTCCTTCATGCTCGAGCGGCAGGATCCATCCGACGACCCGATCGAGTCCCTGGTCGAAGATGCGGGCCAGCCGCTCCCTCTCGATCGGATCGTCGAGATGCGACTTCAGCGGGTCGACGTTCGCGGGCAGACGCCGTTCCCGCCAGAGGTGATACCAGACGTCTTCGTACGCATCCAACAATCGGAAGCGGCCGAGCCCCAGCCGCTCGCCGAGTCGCCGACCGAAGCGCGCGGCCTCGTCGGCGTCATGACCGTAGTCCCGCCCCGACTCGGCGAGGAGCGAATCGTCGCGCCAGAGCGGCTCTCCATCCTGGCGATCGAAGCAGGCGAAGGCCCATCGCGGCAGCTGCTCGCCGGGGTACCACTTTCCCTGACCGTGCTGGAGCAGGCCACCGGGGGCCCAGAGACGCTTCAGGCGCCGGGTCAGCCGATCCGCGATCTCCTCCTTCCGGCCCCCGAGCGCCTCGGTGTTCCACTCGGGCGCATCCGGGTCGTCCGCGCTCACGAAGGTCGGCTCGCCTCCGACGGTCAGGCGAACGTCGGCCTCCCTCAACGCCTCGTCGACCCGGTCTCCGAGCGCCAGAATCCGGCTCCACTCCGCGTCCCCATAGGGCTGGGTCACCCGAGCGCGATCGACGATCCGGGTGACGCTCATGTCGAAGTCGAACTCGGTCTCGACCTTCTCGACTCCTCCCGCGATCGGTGCTGCCGAGGACGGAAAAGGCGTCGCCGCCAGGGGGACGTGCCCCTCGGCCGCGAGCAGACCGGAGGTCGCGTCGAGACCGACCCAGCCGGCTCCCGGAACGAAAGCCTCGCACCACGCGTGCAGGTCCGTGAAGTCCTTCTCGGGACCGGGAGGCCCTTCGAGGGGCGGCCGGTCGGGGGCGAGCTGGATCAGGTACCCGGAGACGAAGCGCGCCGCGATTCCCTGTCGCCGAAGGACCTGGACCAGCAGCCAGGCAGAGTCCCGGCACGAGCCCCGGGCCAGCTGAAGGGTCTCGGTCGGCGTCTGGACACCGGGCTCCGGCCGGACCACGTAGTCGACGACCGCGCGGACGGCGCGATTCGTCTCCACGAGCATGTCGTTCGTCTCCCGCGATCGTCCGTCGAGCGTCTCCAGGAAGGCTTCGAACGCGGGAGAGCTGGGCAGCAGGGCGAGGTAGGGCTCGAGGTCCCGTCGCGTCTCTGCGTCGTAGTCGAAGGGCCACCGTTCGGCCGACTCCTCGAGGAAGTAGTCGAAAGGACTGTAGGCCTCGAGATCCACCACCAGGTCCACGTTCACGTCGAAGTGATCGACCTTTTCCGGAAAGACGATGCGCGCCAGATGATTGGCGTGCGCGTCCTGCTGCCAGTTGATGAAATGCGCCTTCGGCGAGATGTCCAGGGAGTAGCGATGGATGGGCGTCCGATTGTGCGGTGCGGGACGCAAGCGGATCGTCTGCGGGCCGAGATGGACGGGACGCGCATAGCGATAGCTCGTGCGATGATGGAGAGCGACGCGGATGGCCAAAGCGGAACCTCGAGCGGGCTGGGGGGAAGCCTTCGAGAGGTGTAGCCCTTCGCCGTTCCCGATGCCGCAGAGCGAGAGGGTCTGGGCCGATACCGAGCCATTTGCGCCGAAGATGGCGCGCATCGCAAGAGGACCCGGGCTCGCGAGGCGTTCCGACGCGAGGAGAGGGGGCCGGGATCTCATCGGTGGCCGGGTCTGCGACCGGTCGAGAGCGGAGCGTGAGCCGCCGCCGCATCCGCCCTCATGCTAGTTTCCCGCCCCGGCGGCTCGCCCGCATTCGGTCGGGTCGACGGGGACGAACGGAAGGAGATCCAGCGTGGGACGGGTGCATCTGGTCGGTGGAGAGAAGGGCGGGGTCGGGAAGTCGGTCGTGGCGAGGCTGCTCGCCCAGTACTGGATCGATCGAGCGATCGACTGGCTCGGGTTCGATACGGACCGTTCCCACGGCGCCCTTATCCGAACCTACTCGGGCTATGTCCATCCTCTCGCGCCCGATCGGATCGAAGACCTCGACCGGATCGTCGAGGCCCTGGACGACTCGGTCGAAGAGATCGTCGTCGACCTCGCCGCGCAGACGATGGCTCCTCTCGCAGCCTGGCTCGACTCCGGCGAGGTGCCGGATCTCCTCGAGCGACTCGACCATGGCTTGTGGGTCTGGTGGGTGATCGACGACGGCAAGGACTCGGTGCGACTGCTCGAGGCCTTCCTGGATGGACTCCACGAATGCGTTCGTGTGATCTGCGTCGTCAACCGGGGACGCGGTCGGGACTTCGAGCTCTTCGAGCAGGCGGAGCTCGAGACCCGCATCAGGGAACGCGGGGGCGACGTGATCGAGCTGCCCGCGCTCGACTCCGGCTCGATGCTCAGGATGGATGCCTACGACAAGAGCTTCTGGGCCGCCATCCACAACGCCGATCCGAACGCGGGCCCCTGTCTCACACGCATGCAGCGTCAGCGGGCCAAGGTCTTCATCCGGCAGGCGCATGCACGCTTCCGCGACGTCCTGAAGGCGCCGGCGAGCGGGCGTCCGAGCGACTGACACGGCTCCCGGAGCGACGCTCGTCGCACCGCTCGCGGCGCCCGCTCTGCCCTCCGCGACCGATCGGCTCTCGGCGGCTCGCCGCGTCCGATCGACTCCACGTGCCCGATCGGAGCGGGAGGGGCACGGCGCCCGGATCGAGGCCTGCCACTGGATCGGGACCGGCATCGGGATGCGGCGATCGGCGGAGGACGGCGCAACGCGGGCCGGTGTGTCGGGAAGTCACGACTCCTGCCGCACGGAATCGGGTGGAGGCTCGCATTTTCCTTCAGCCGGGCTTCCGAACGTGCCAGAATTCGGGAGCGGAGGAGCCCCACTGGCTCCAACGGCGCGGCGGAGGGCGCCCGATGGGAAGCTACGAGAGGCTGAGTGTGACGGACCGGATCTTCCTCGAGATGGAGGATCGCGAGGCCCATCTGCACGTCACGGGATGCCTGCTCTTCGACGCCAGGCCCCTTCGGACGACGCATGGTGGCGTCGACTTCGAGCGCATCGCGCGATACGTGGAGTCCCGCCTCCATCGCATCCCGCGCTATCGCCAGCGCATCGAGACGGTGCCGATCGAGGGCGATCCGGTCTGGGTCGACGACTCGCGGTTCAATCTCCGCTACCACGTCCGACATGCCCATCTTCCGCCGCCGGGTGATGCGCGTCAGCTGAAGCGGCTGATCGGGCGGATCGTCTCCCAGATGCTGGACCGCGGCAAGCCGCTCTGGGAGATGTGGATCGTCGACGGACTCGAGGGGGATCGCTTCGCGGTCGTCACGAAGGTCCACCACTGCATGACGGACGGGGTGGGCAGCCTGGAGCTGATGGGCAACCTCCTCGCACCGAGCCCGATCGAGGACTTCGAGCCGGGACCGGCCTGGCTGCCGCGCCCGGCCCCGGACGCCAGAGACCTGCTGCGCGACGCGATCTCGAGACGGATGAGGTCTCCCGTCGAGGCCGCTCGCGGCCTCTGGCAAGCGGCACGCCGCCCCGACCGCGCCTGGTCGCAGGCCAGCGAAGCGGTCCAGGGCATGTGGGAGGCCCGCTCCTACACCGCGCGACCCGCCTCGGAGACGCCGCTCAACCAGCCGCTCGGTCCGCATCGTCGCTTCGATTGGCTGGCCATGGATCTCGCGGCCGTCAAGGAGATCGGGCGTCGGGCCGGAGGCACCGTCAACGACGTCGCGCTCGCGACGATGACCGGCGCCTTCGGTCGCTTCCTCGAGCTGCGCGGAATCTCCCGACACGCCCAGGAGAAGCTCGACTTCCGGGCCTCCTGCCCCGTCGACACCCGCACCGCCGACCAGCGCGGTGAGCTCGGGAATCGCGTCTCGAACCTGATCGTGACGCTTCCCCTCGCCGAGCGCGATCCGCTTCGGCGGCTCGAGATCGTGCGCCGCACGATGACGGAGCTGAAGTCCTCGGGGCAGCTCCTGGCCATGGGGGCGATCGAGCGGATTGGCGAGCTGACCTTCCCGAGCCTGCTCACCCTCTTCGCGCGAGACAATCTGAAGAAGCGCTCGTCGAATTTCGTGTTCACCAACGTGAGGGGACCTCGGAGCCCCTGGCATCTGCTCGACGCGCCGCTCGAGGAGATCTATCCGGTCGTGCCCCTGATGCCGATGCAGGCGGTCGGCGTCGCGCTGATGAGCTATCGCGACGGGCTCTTCTGGGGCTTCGATTCCGATTGGGACCAGGTGCCGGATCTCCACGAGCTCGTGACGGCCACCGAGTCCTCGTTCCAGGAGCTCCGCGAGGCGGCCGCCGGGATCGCGGCGGACTCGAGCCCGTCCTCGTCCGAGCCACCCTCTCGACCGACGTCCGAGTCCTCCTCCGAAGCGACCCTGTCGGCCCGTCCGTGAGGAAGAGAACGGTCGTCACGACGGGGGCCAGCTCCGGCATCGGACTCGCCACGGCCCTGGAGCTCGCGGCTGCGGGTCACCGATCGATCGCGACGGTTCGCTCGCAGGCCAAGGCAGAGATCGTCGAGCGCGCGGCGCGCGACCGCGGAGTCGAGGTCGAGACCCATCGGCTCGACGTGCGGAACGCCGGGGAAGCGAAGACGGCGATGGAGGTGCTCCAGCCCGACGTCCTGGTCAACAACGCCGGCTTCGCGCTCTTCGGCGCGGTCGAGTCGGTGCCCGAGGAGGACGTGCAGGCCCTCTTCGAGACCGTGCTCTTCGGTCCGGTCCGTCTCGCTCGCCTGGCCCTGCCCGTGATGCGTGAGCGGGGATGGGGACGCGTGATCTACATGAGCTCTCTCTTCGGGCGCGTGTCCGCCCCACCCCTGGGCTGGTACGCCTCGGCCAAGCATGCGCTCGAAGGCATCGCCGATGCCATGCGGATGGAGGTCGCGCGAGACGGAATCGACGTCGTCGTGATCGAGCCCGGAGGCGTCCGTTCGCCGATGCTCGAGGCGGCGCAGAGACGGGCCGAGGGCTACGAGAGCAGCGTCTACGACGAATCCCTGCGCAGGGCGAGCGACGGGCTCCGCCTGACGGATTTCCTCCGCGCGGACCCGAGAGGCGTCGCGCGCGTGGTCGTCCGGGCCGTCGAGACGAAGCGACCTCAGGCACGCTATCTGGTGGGTTACGACGCCCAGCTCATCGGCCGCATGTCGCCGGTCCTGCCGACCTGGCTGAGCGATCGGGTGACCCGTTTCGTCCAGGGGCTGTAAGGCCCTCTCATGAGCCCCGTCATGAGCCCCTGGCCGAGCGAGATGCGAGATGCGAGATGCGCAGGGTGCGGGGTAAAGCGTGCGGGGTGCGTGAATTCCACCCGCGATCGAGGCGCGGGCCGGAGGCGTTCAGCGCCCTTTCCAGCTCGGAGGTCGCTTCTCTGCGAAGGCGCGGGGTCCCTCGACGAAGTCCTCGCTCTTGAAGAGCGTCTGGATGGCCGGATATTTCTCGGCCATGGCGTCTTCGATCAGGCCATGACGCATGCCCTTCATCGCGGCCTGCTTGGTCGCCCTCACCGAGAGCGGGGCGCACTCGAGGATCAGGTCCGCCCAGCGTCGAGCCGCGGTCATCAGCTCTCCCGGCTCGACGACCTCGTTGACGAAGCCGAGCCGCTCGCCCTCTTCCGCCGACACGCGTCGCCCCGTGAGCATCATCCCCATGGCCCTCTTCAGGCCGATCTGCCGCGGAAGCCTGTGGATCCCGCCGGCGAGCGCCGCGAGGCCCACCTTCGGCTCGGGCAGCGCGAAGACGGCGTTCGTCGAGGCGATGATCAGGTCACAGGCGAGCGCGACCTCGAAGCCGCCGCCCATCGCCACGCCGTTGACCGCAGCGATGACGGGCTTGTCGCAGTCGTAGCGGGCCGTCAGTCCAGCGAACCCGGTCGGCGGACCCGCGTCGAGCTTGCCTCCGCCCTCCTGCGCCTGGAACTTGAGGTCGTTGCCCGCGGAGAACGCGCGATCGCCCGCACCCGTGATGATCGCCACCCAGAGATCCGGATCGGAGTCGAAGTCGTCGAAGATCGACGAGAGCTCGCTGTTCGCGAGATGATGGAGCGCGTTCATCCGCTCCGGGCGATCGATGGTGACGGTGAGCAGTCGCCCTTCCTTCCGCGCCTGGCAGTACTCGAGCGACCTCTCTTCGACCATCGATGCCTCTCCTTCCTCTCGTTCTCGTCGCGAATCGCCCGCGACCGGACCGACAGCCTAGCGCCCCCGCCGCTTCCGGACCGCCTCGGCGAGGAGCTCGAAGAGCGGGACGGTCCGCTCCCAGCTCATGCATTTGTCCGTGATGCTCAGCCCGTAGACCAGATCCTCGCTGCCCTGATCCTGAGAGTGCTTCTGGTTTCCGTCGACCAGGAAGCTCTCCATCATCAGACCGAACACGGACCGGTTGCCGTTCGCGATCTGGTTGGCGAGCTCTTCGGCGACGATCGGCTGGCGCAGATGGTCCTTGCCGCTGTTGGCATGGCTGCAGTCCACCATGATCCGCTTGGGCAGCCCGGCGGCCTCGAGCTGGGCCTCCACGCGGCCGATCGAGTCCACGTCGTAGTTCGGGCCGCTCGAGCCGCCGCGCAGGATCACGTGGCAATGCGGGTTGCCTCGCGTCGCGACGATGCCCGCCACTCCCTGCTTGGTCACCGACAGGAAATGGTGCTGGCCCGCGGCGGCTCCGATGGCGTCGATGGCCATCTGGACGGTGCCATAGGTGCCGTTCTTGAAGCCGACCGGCATCGAGAGCCCCGAGGCGAGCTCGCGATGGACCTGGCTCTCGGAGGTCCGGGCGCCGATCGCGCCCCAGGAGACCAGGTCGGCGTAGAATTGCGGCATGATCGGATCGAGGAACTCGCTGCCCGTCGGCAAACCGAGATCCGTCACGTCGAGCAGGAAGCGACGCGCCTTCCGCAAGCCTTCCCGGATCGAGAAGCTGCCGTCGAGATGGGGGTCGTTGATCAGGCCCTTCCAGCCGACCGTCGTGCGCGGCTTCTCGAAATAGACCCGCATGACGATGCAGAGGTCGTCCTTGTAGCGCTCTCGCACGGGCGCGAGTCGCTGCGCGTAGTCGAGACCGGCCACCGGGTCGTGGATCGAGCAGGGACCGACGATGAGCACCAGACGATCGTCGGCGCCCGTCAGGATCCGGGCGATCTCTTCGCGGCCCGAGTAGACGATCTCTCCCTGCGCCTCGCTCACGGGCAGGTCTTCGATCAGGATCTCCGGCGCCATCAGGGGCCTGATTCCCTGGATTCGGACGTCGTCGATTTCGTGAATCATTCCTCAACCCCAGGCCCCGCCGTCGGTGGGCCGTCGTCGACCCTTCGAGAGCCGACCCGAACGACGTTGTATACCGGCGCAGCGGGGGTCGGACAACCCCGGTGCGGCCGCTAAGCTGCCGACATCACGGGATTTTCTCCGAATCCGCCCCCCCCGGCGGGCAGACTCGGCGGCGGCGGAGCGGTGCGCGAGGGGGACACCGATCGAGCCGCCTCGACCGGGCGACCGGTCCGCGCCTCGCGATCCGTGATCCGGCTCCGCCTGGCGGCCCGACCCGCTCGCGCTCGGTCGCGCCCCCTGGATCGGCCGACGAACCGTCCCCGCTCCGGACCGGGGATCGCCCTCGGGAGCCGGTCGGGGAGGAGCACCCGGAGGCCTTCGGGCCCCCTCCTCTGCCCTATCCTCCCGCCCGGAGGTCATTTCATGTTCGATCGACTCGTCTCTCCGGTCCGCATCGGGACGATGGAGCTCCGCAACCGCATCGCCATGGCCGCCATGGGCGTCGAGATCGCCGACGAGGACGGTCACGCCCGCGAGCCCATCATCGCCTACTACGAGGAGCGCGCACGCGGCGGCGTCGGGCTGATCATCACCGAGGTCTGTGCCGTCGCCTATCCCCGAGGCGCGACGGCGCATCGGCAGCTGGCCGTCTCCAGCGACGACTACCTGCCGGGCTTGAGCGAGCTGACCGACCGGGTCCATCGACACGGGGCGAAGATCGCGCTCCAGATGGTGCACCACGGCAAGGTCTCCCGCGTCGACATGAAGGAGGGGCGCGAGGTCCTGATGCCCTCCACACCGCGCTTCCGGGGCGCGATGGACATGGCGGATGGCCTCTCCAGGGAGGAGCTCGGCTGGATGGCCCAGGCTTCGGGCGGCGTGGCCAAGCCGAAGGTGAAGGAGGCGACGAAGGCGGACATCGAGTGGGTGATCGAGGTCTTCGCAGAGGGCGCCGAGCGGGCGCGCCGGGCGGGGTTCGACGCCGTCGAGCTCCATGCAGCCCATGGCTATCTGCTCTCCGAGTTCCTCTCTCCGGCCTGGAACTTCAGGGAGGACGAGTACGGGGGAAGTCGCGAGAATCGGGCGCGCCTGCTCTGCGAGGTGATCCGGGCGGCCAAGGACCGAGCGGGGGCGGACTTCCCGATCTGGGCGCGGATCGACTGCCGCGAGTTCCGGACGCCCGGAGGCATCACGCTGGAGGACGCCAGCGCCGCGCCGAGCTCGCCGCCGAGGCCGGCGCCGACGCGATCCACGTCTCCGCCTACACCGACTCGACCTCGGGCGTGGGATTCACCGACGCCCCTCTGGTCCACCAGGAGGCGGGCTACGTGAAGGAGGCGGCGGCGATCAAGGCGCGCGTCGACGTGCCGGTGATCGCGGTCGGTCGGATCGAGCCCGAGCTGGGCGATCGGCTGATCCGGGAGGGGAAGGCCGACGTGATCGCGATGGCCCGGAAGCTGCTCGCGGATCCCGCGGTGGCCCGCAAGCTCGCCGAAGGCCGACGCGAGGACATCCGACCCTGCATCTACTGCTACACCTGCGTGGCTCAGCCCTTCTTCGATCGGAAGGTGCGCTGCGCCGTGAATCCCATGACCGCGAACGAGGACACGCTCGGCGACGCGGAGCGGCAGAAGGTCGCTCGGCCCCGGCGCGTCCTGATCGTCGGCGGCGGCCCTTCCGGTCTCGAGGCCGCCCGGCTCGCAGCCTCGAGAGGTCATGAGGTCATCCTCTGCGAGAAGTCCGGGCAGCTCGGAGGAACGCTGCGCTTCGCAGCCCTCGTCTACGAGCCGAACGAACGGCTCCTCGACTGGCTGACGACCCAGGTCCGCCAGCTCGGCGTCGACGTGCGCCTCGAGACCGAGGTCACGCCGGAGCGCGTCCGGGAGATCGCCCCCGACGAGATCCTCGTCGCCGCAGGAGCCCATCGAAGCAAGCCCGCGATCGAGGGCGTCGAACTGGATCACGTCTTCGACGGGGACGACCTGCGTGCGCTGCTCACGGGAGAGGGCAACGCGGAGGCCTCCCGAAAGCTCTCGCTCTTCGGACGCCTCGCCGTTCGGGCGGGCCGCGCCGTCGGCGTCACCTCCTCTCCCGCGACTCTTCGAGAGGCTTCGAAGGCCTACATGCCGGTCGGGAAGCAGGTGGTGGTCATCGGCGGCGGTCTCGTCGGCCTCGAGCTGGCCGAGTTCCTCGCCGAACGCGGTCGGCAGGTCACGATCCTCGAAGAGGGCCCGAAGCTCGGACTCGAGATGGCTCATCCCCGCCGCTGGCGCGTGCTCGACGACCTGCAGAAGCTCGGCGTCGAGACGGTCACCCAGGCTCGAGTCCGGTCGATCGGGCGCGAAGCCGTCTCGTACGAGGCCGGGCCGTCCGAGGGCGAGCGGCTTGTCGGGCGCGCTCCCGCGGATACGGTCATCCTGGCCGTGGGGCTGGGTCCGAACCCCGCGGCCGCGGCCCATCTCGCCGAGACCGGCATCCCGATCCGCGAGATCGGGGACGCGACGGGCGTGGGGTATCTCGAGGGCGCGATCCACGATGGCTTCCACGCCGCCCTCGAGCTCTGAGCGCGTCGGGGCGAGGACGCGACGACGCGTCCGGAGATGGCCCCTGAGAGTCGTCCCATCCGGAGAGCTCGAGTCGCCGGAAGCCGCCCCGGCTCGACCGGGGGGCCAGCCTTCCGGCACTCGGAGCCAGAGCTCATGGAGCCAGAGAAGAGCCAGAGAGAGGGAGAGAAGGAGCCCATGGATCGAAGCCCTCGTGAAGCCTCCGCCGAGCGCTCTGCGACGCCGCACGCTCCCCGTCGCCCGAGTCGCCTCCGCCTGATCTGGCTCGGCCTCGTCCTCGCCTCCACCGCGGGCTGCACGCTGATGGATGGGTCGCCCGGCTCGAGCGCCCGTCCGGCTCCCGAGCCGGCCGCATCGCGCATGGAGCCTCTCCATCACGACGTCCGGCAGCTCACCTTCGCGGGACGCCGCTCGGGGGAGGGCTATTTCAGCCGGGACGGGAGACAGATCGTCTTCCAGAGCGAGCGGGAGCCGGGGAACCCTTTCTATCAGATCTATCGAATGGACCTCGTGACCGGAGAGACGACCCGGGTGTCGACGGGTCGCGGGCGGACGACCTGCGCCTGGATCCATCCCGAGGCGGGCGACGTCCTCTTCGCCTCGACCCACCTCGACCCCGAGGCGCTCGACGAGCAGCGCCGCGAGCTCGAGGAGAGGGCCGGCGGTGGCTCGCGTCGCTATGCGTGGGGCTTCGACGAGCACTACGACCTCTTCCTGGCCCGTGCCGACGGCACGCTCGAGCGCCTCACGGACGCCCCGGGCTACGACGCGGAGGGATCCTTCTCACCCGACGGCAGGACGATCGTCTTCGCCTCCAATCGCCACGCCTATGGAGAGGCGCTCACCCCCGAGCAGAGGGAGCGACTCGCCGAGGATCCTTCCTTCTTCATCGATCTCTATCTGCTCGACGTCGAGTCGGGCAGGATCCGTCGGCTCACACGCTCTCCGGGCTACGACGGCGGCCCCTTCTTCAGCCCGGACGGAGAGCGGATCGTCTGGCGACGATTCTCCGAGGACGGCGCACGCGCCGAGATCCACTCGGCACGCCTCGACGGAGGGAGCGAGCGCGTACTGACGCGCCTCGGCGTGATGTCCTGGGCGCCCTTCTACCATCCATCGGGCGACTACGTGATCTTCACGACGAATCGACACGGGTACGAGAACTTCGAGCTCTATCTCGTGGATGCCCGGGGGCTGCGAGATCCGGTTCGAGTGACGACCCGGGAGGGCTTCGACGGGCTACCCGTGTTCTCGCCAGTCGGAGACCGCCTTCTCTGGACGAGCAACCGGACATCGAATGGGACGAGTCAGCTCTTCGTCGCGGAATGGGACGATGCCGCCGCCCGCGAGGCCCTCGCCCTCGAGCCCGCCGCCGCCGGCCCCGGAGATCCCCTCGTTCCCCTTCCCGATCCCACCCATCCCCATGTCCGGGTCGCCGATCTCGAGGGCTATGTCGCTGCACTCACCGATCCCCGCATGGAGGGACGCCGCGCGGGGGAGGCCGGGGCTGCGGTCGCCGCCGAGTTCCTGGAGCGCGCCATGGCTGCGGTCGGCCTCGAGCCGGCCGGAGACGACGGTCGCTACCTGCACCGATTCGACTTCACGGCGGGCATCTCGCTCGGCCCCGAGAACGGGATCGCACTGCGAGCCGCTTCGGACTCCATCGACGGGTCCGGCCCCACGCCCGACGCCCCCTCATCCGACGCATCGGCGCCCGACACTCCGGCGGCGGTCGTCTCCGGGCCCGCCGCCTCGACGCAGGGCGGCGGCAGCGACCTGCTCCGGCCCGGATCCCTCGAGATCGGCCGCGACTGGCAACCTCTCGCCTTCTCCCGACGCGGCGCGGTCGAGCCCAGCCGGATCGTCTTCGCGGGCTACGGCCTGGTCGCCCCGGCGAGCGACGGCCTCGAATCGATCGACGCCTACGAGGGACTCGACGTCGAGGATCGCTGGGTCATGGTCTTCCGCGGGCTCCCCCACTCCTTGGAGGGAGAGGCGAGACAGCATCTCCAGCGCCACGCGAGCCTCCGGCACAAGGCCATGATCGCGCGCGATCGCGGAGCCCGCGGCATCCTCTTCGTGAGCGGACCCCTGGGTCGATTCCGGGAAGAGCTGATCCCGCTGCGCTTCGACGCCTCGCTCGCCGGATCGCGCATCGCCGCGCTCTCTCTCGCCGATGATCTCGCCGATCGCCTCCTCCGCGGAACGGGCAGCCGTCTGCGAACGATCCAGGAGCGGACCGACGCGAGCCTGGGCGGAGCCGGCTTCGTCCTGCCCGGCATCGAGCTCGGAGCCCGCATCGACCTCGTACTCGAGCGCACCGAGGGCGCCAACGTGATCGGGCGATTGCAGGTCGGGGACGAGCCCAGCAGCCAGACGATCGTCCTCGGCGCACACTACGACCACCTCGGCCGAGGCGAGGGCTCGAGCTCCCTCGCCACGAGCGAGGAGAGGGGACGGATCCATCCCGGAGCCGACGACAATGCGTCGGGCGTGGCCGTCCTCCTGGAGATCGCCGAGGAGCTCGCCCACCGTCGGGAACGGGGAGCCGATCTGGGGACTCGCGATCTCGTCTTTGCGGCATGGGGGGCCGAGGAGGTAGGCCTGATCGGCTCCTCGCGCTGGGTCGAGGACTTCGTGAACCCGCATGCAGGCGGGAACGCTCCCGTCGCCTATCTCAACTTCGACATGGTGGGACGCCTGGAGGAGAGCCTCGTCGTCCAGGGGCTCGGATCGAGCCCCGATTGGCCCGCTCTGCTCGAGCGCGCCGCGGCGCCGCTGGACCTGCGGATCCTCCCCCAGGAAGACAGCTACCTTCCCACCGACGCCACGAGCTTCTATACGGCCGGCATTCCGATTCTGAGCGCGTTCACGGGTGTCCACTCCGAGTACCACACCCCTCGAGACCGCATGGAGAGGCTGAACCTCGACGGGACGATGCGCATCGGGAGGCTCTTCGGGCGAATCGCCCTGGACCTGACGCGGGCGCAGGACCCGCCGACCCATACGGCCCAGAAGGCTCCGACCGGCGGCGGTGCGCGATCGGGGTTTCGCGTCTTTCTGGGGACCGTGCCCGACTATGCGCAGACCGACGTCCGAGGTGTGAAGCTCTCCGGTGTCGCCCCGGGAGGTCCGGCGGAAGATGCCGGCCTGCGAGCCGGGGACGTGATCGTGGAGGTGGACGGACGACCGATCGAGAACCTCTACGACTACACCTACGCCCTCGATGCCCTCCGCGTCGGCGAGCCCGCCCGGATCGTCGTCGAGCGGGAAGGCGAGCGCCGCACGTTCGAGATCGTTCCGGCCTCGCGGAGCTGATCCTGCGAGAGGAGGCCGAGCACGGGGAATCGACGAGGGGCTGCTAGTCTCGAGGCATGCGGAGCGAGATCTCGGAGCGGTTCGAGGCATTGGCGATCCTTCCGGAGAGCCTGGAGGGTCTCGCAGAAGGCGCTCTCGTCGTCGCCGCAGAGGCGCGACCGGAGATCGACGTCTCCGCCCGCCTCGACGAGATCACGGCTCTCGCGGACCGGGTCGGACCGCTCGTCCGAACCGCTTCTTCCCCCAGTGCGGCGGTGGACGGCTTGAATCGCGCCCTCTTCGAGATCGAGGGCTTCCACGGAAACCAGACCCACTACGAGGATCCCCGGAACAGCTTCCTCGACGTCGTCCTCGAGAGCCGACAGGGACTGCCGATCACGCTCTCGGTTCTCTACGTCGAGATCGCGCGCCGGCTCGGACTCGAGGCCTACGGCATCGGGTTCCCCGGACACTTCCTCGCGAAGGTCGTCGGCATCGACGATCTCCCCGAGCGCGAGATCATCGTCGACCCCTTCTTCACGCGTACGTTGACGTGGAACGACTGCGCAGAGCGCCTCAAGGCTGCAGCTGGCGAGGACGTCCCGCTCGACCGGAGCTGGCTCCGTCCGGCGACGGCGCGCGAGATCTACGTGCGCATGTTGAACAACCTGAAGCTGCTCTATCTCCGTCGGGGGGACGGCATCGCCGCCCTGGGATGCTTCGACCGGATCCTGGTGCTGGCGCCCCAGGCAGCCTTCGAGGTCCGGGATCGGGGCATGCTCCTCGAACGCCTCGAATGCATCCTGCCCGCGATCGAGGACTACACGCGCTTTCTCGATCTCGCTCCCCAGCACGAGAGTGCACCGGCGATCCGCCTTCGGCGTGACGCGCTCTCCCGACGGAAGCCGAAGCTGAACTGAGAGGGGATCAGGGGCCGACGACGAGCGCGGCCACGTCGTCGACGAGACGACCGATCTCGGGATCGAGATTGCCGTAGCGGATCGCGAAGGTCGAGCCTTCGTGCCGGACCACCTCGCCCGCGATCTCGAAGGGGCAGACCGGCTGGATGAAGACGTAGAGCCGGACCTTCGTGCCGATCTCCGGCAGCATGCTCGTCGAGTCCAGGCGCGCGCCGGATCGCGAGATGTTCACGAGCGTCCCCGCACCCTCCTGCTCTCCGGTCGAGCAGAGCACATCGAAGCGCGTGCGAAAACGAGGATGATTGCGACGCTCCACGGAGACTCCTCGGCAAAGGGGGATCCCGAGACGATTCGGCGATCCCCTGCTGCGCCTTGAGCCTCTTTCGCGACCGGGTCGGGGAGGAGGCGGGAAGGGAGGCGATCGATCCGCCGATCCCGCGTCGCCCGGGCGCTCGATCCGGATCGATCCGGAAGGTCTCAGCCCGCTCCGGCTCCCAGCTCCACCCAGACCTTCTCCCTCGAGGAGCGACGGATCGCGTCGAGCACGGATTGGACCGCCACTCCGTCCGCGAAGGTGGCAGCCGCAGGATCAGAGGGCACCGGACGCCCCTGGATACGGTCGCGAAAGACCTCGTAGAGGCGGGTATAGGGACCGAGATCCAGCCCCATGGAGTGAAGGCGATCGTAGGCCGTCGAGATCAGCTCGGAGGGCGGCGGCTCGGGCGGAGCGGTCCGGAGATCCTCCGGAGCCTCGAGGAAGCGCTCGCCCGACGCGTCGGCCAGCCCGACCCGATCGCCCTCGATCCAGATCGTCCCGCTCGAGCCGACGAAGCGGGTGCAGACCGCCAGGGGACCCTGCGCCGCCGCCGTACTCTGGAGGATCCCGTCGACCCCCGTGCGCGTGCGAAAGTGGATGGAGTAGCTGTCCTCCGCGGTCCAGGGCTGCGCCTGCGTGCGCTCGGCCACGGTCCTCAACGAGGCGCTCACGCCCTCGATCTCGCCCAGGGTGACCCGGATCTGATCGATCAGGTGGGACGCATAGGCGCCGAGCCAGCCGCCGCCTTCCTCCTCCCGTCGCCACCAGTCGGGCACCTCCGCGGCGGGATCCGCGAGCGCGGACATGTGGAAGAGGAAGGTCGCCAGGCGCGGCTCGCCGATCACGCCTTCGGCGACGGCTCGGGTCGCGAGCGCCTGGGCCGTCGCGAATCGGAACTCCGTCCCGAGAAGATGCACCACGCCTGCCCGCTCCGCGGCCTCGAGCATGCGCTGCGCCTCCGCGGCATCCCGCGCGAAGGGCTTCTCGCAGAGCACGTGCTTGCCCGCTGCGAGGGCGGCGAGCACGATCGAGGCATGCGTATGCGGGGGCGTGGCCACCGCGACGGCGTCGACATCCGGCAGGGAGAGCGCCTCGTCGAGCGAGTCGAGGCCCTGGGGCACGCCGAAGAGCTCGGCCCGCGCGACGGCCTTCGCGCGATCGCGCCCGACCAGGGCCTTCACCTCGATGCCTGCCGCGCGCATGGACCGCAGATGGGTCAGGACTCCGAAGCCGGTCCCCACGACGATCGCCCCGATGACTTCACTCATCCGTTCCTCCGATCCCCTCGAAGGGGCTGGTCCCTTCCGGACTCGCGCTCCGCAGAGGACGCCGGATCTCCCGGCTCCCGGGAAGGCATGCCCCCCTCGTCTCCCGTCGCTTCGCCGTTCGCGGCGTCCTGCGCCTGCCCGTTCGCGGCGTCGCCCTCGATCCGGAGCCGGCCAGCCGGCGCTCCGCCCTCCTTGTCGACGCCGAAGTAGAGCGTGCGGTGGGGGAAGGGGATCTCGATGCCCCGGGCATCGAATGCGTGCTTCAGACGCCGAT
>CAYXLY010000019.1:0-19650 GCA_964466005.1 uncultured Spirochaetaceae bacterium
TTATCTGGCAGGCTAGCCGGAAATCGCGTCGACGCGGATCTCGGTGTAGTCCTGCCGATGGCCGTGCTTGCGGCGGTATCCCTTTCGGCGCTTCATCTTGAAGACCGTGAGCTTGGGACCGCGGCCCTGGGCCGTGATCGTCCCGGTCACCCGAGCGCCCTCGACGACGGGCGCGCCGATCACGGCGCCCTCGCCCTTCTCGTCCGACTCCTCGGATCCGAGCATCAGGACCTCGTCGAGCGTCACGGAGGCGCCCACCTCGCCGGGAAGCTTCTCCAGACGCACGGAGCCGCCCGGGCTCACTCGATACTGCTTTCCACCGCTGCGGATGACGGCGTACATGACTTGACCTCGGTTCATTCGGAGCGCGGGAGTATGCTCGATTCCGCTTGTGCGTCAACTGCTTGGGGCGAGTCCCCCGATTCGCCCTCCGGCCCGATCCCCGGCTCCGGGGCGGACGGCTCCGTGGAGGAGGCGGATCGCGCAGGCTCCACCGGTCCGGCCAGCCGATCCCCTCGAGGAGCGGCCTCCCGGTCGGGAAGCTCCGCGCGAGCCGGCGCGGGAGTCGGGATCTCCCCGGGCGTCTCCGCGCCGGATGGATCGGCTTGCGCTGCCTCCAGGGGCGTCTCCACCGCCGACTTCGCGCTCCGGGCTCCGGTCCCGCCTTCGGCGTCGGTCCCGGCGGCGGTGTCGGCTCGGTTCCCGGCATCGGTGTCGGCATCGGTGTCGGTGTCGGTCTGCGTCCCGGTCTGGGTCTCGGCCTCGGTCCCGGGCGACTCCGCGGTCGCCTCTTCAGACGGCAGCTCGCCCTCGGCGATCACGGCTTCGCCCGATCTTCCGCGGCCCCCGCGTCGCCTCCGCCGCCCCTCCTTCTTTCCGTCCGTCCGGCTCGAGTCCCCGCCGTCCGCCGGCTCGGCGTCCGGATGCGCGTCGCGCAGCCAGGGCAGGTCGAGGTCGACCGGTGGGCCCGACTCCAGCACGCTGAGCTCGAACTGCTCCTGGTGGAGACCCGGCCGGGCGCGGACCTCGATCGGCGGCCCGATCTCGTCGCTGAGCTTGGCCAGGGCGTCCTTCGAGCGCGAGAGCAGCTCCTCCGCCACATGGGGGTTCACGGCGATCGCGATCGGACGTCCCCGCAGCCTCGGCAGATGCTTCCTGATCTCGCGCAGCACGCGGAACGCGACGCTCTCGCTCGACAGGACGTAGCCGCGCCCCTCGCAGTATCCGCAGGGCTCGCAGAGGGTCTGGACGAGGTTCTCGCGGGTGCGCTTGCGCGTCATCTCGACGAGTCCGAGCTCGGAGATCTTGAGGATGTTCGTCCGCGCCTTGTCCGCGCGAAGCGCCTCCTGCAGGGCGCGATAGACCTTCTCGCGGTTGCCGGCCGACTCCATGTCGATGAGGTCGATGATGATCAGACCGCCCAGGTTGCGGAAGCGCAGCTGATGCACGACCTCCTGCACGGCCTCGAGATTCGTCTTGAGCACCGTCTCCTCGAGGTCGCGGCGGCCGACGAAGCGTCCCGTGTTGACGTCGATCGAGGTCAGCGCCTCGCTCTTGTCGATGACGAGCGAGCCGCCGGACTTCAGCCAGACCTTGCGTTCGAGATTGGCGTGGATCTGGCTCTCGAGGTCGAAGCGTTCGAAGATCGGCTGCGTCTCGTCGTAGTGCTCGATGCGCGGCTTGGGGTCGGCGACGAAGCGGTCGACGAAGCTCTGGATGCTCTCGTAGACCTCCTTGTCGTCGGCGACGATCCGCTTCGTCTCGTGGCCGGCGAGATCCCGCACGATGCGCAGCGGCAGGTCGTGCTCCGAGTAGAGGATCGCGGGCGCGGCGTTCTCGGCATGTCGCTTCTGGATCGCCGCCCAGACCGTCGCCAGGTAGCGGATGTCCGCCTCGAGGTCTTCCTCGCGGACACCGTCGCCGGCCGTCCGGATGATGAAGCCCAGGTTCTGCGGTCGCAGCCGCTCGACGATCTCACGCAGTCGCCGCCGCTCGCGATCGGAGCCGATCCGCCGCGAGACGCCCACCCGGCGCGACCAGGGCGTGAGCACGAGATGTCGACCGGGGACGGAGATGCTGGACGTGATGCGCGCGCCCTTGGTCCCGATCGGCTCCTTGGCGATCTGGACGACGATCTCCTTGCCCTCGTGGAGCACGGTGTCGATCCGGGGCGGCGCCGAGCGCCCGCCTCGTCCCCGCCCGCCCCCGCGGCGTCCGCCGCCCGAGCCGGGCTCGCCTTCGGTCTCGCCCGTCTCGAGGGTGCTCTCGAAGTAGTCGCCGACGTAGAGGAAGGCCGCCTTCTCGAGCCCGATGTCCACGAAGGCCGCCTGCATGCCGGGAAGCACCCGGGTCACGCGCCCCTTCATGACGTTGCCGACGACGCTCTTGTCTCGTTCACGCTCGATCTGGAGCTCGGCGAACTGGCCCTTCTCGAGCAGCGCGACCCGGGTCTCCCCGATCTCCGCATTGATGATGATCTCGTTCTGCATCGTTCCGCCTGCTCGGCGGCTCTTCTCTCGTCACGCCGATCTTCTGGATCGGCGCGGCGGAGAGGGGCCGCCTGCACTGGCGAGTCCGGTCGGAGGCGCGCCCCCCGCGTTCGCTACGCGGGCGGCCGATTCGGAAAGAATGGTCTCCGGCTCCACGGGCTGGACATCCCGGCAGCGGGATCTCCCTCACGGGCCGTCCGCTCACGACACGCAGGCCGCGAGCACGACGGCTCGTCTCTCATGAATCCCGCGACAGAGGCCGCGAGTTCCATCCTGCAGCCACGATCCGGGACGGGATCGATGGAGACATGACCCATGACGTGACCCATGACCCATGACGTGACCCATGAAGAGGCGGGGTGCTCATCAGGAGAGCGCACGGGGGCCGGGCCCCATGCGAGTGGACGTCGACTCTTTCTTTCTTTCGATCCTTCGATCCGTTGGATCTCGATTCTGGATGACAAATCGATGACTCGCACTCGGTTTCGTCGTTCTTCTTCTACCGTTCGTTTTTCGTTCGTTCCGGTTCTTCATCAGCCGTGCCGGCTCGATCGCGGGAGCTCATCGAGAGGGTCCGATGGCTCGGAAGCAGCACCCCGCCGCTGTCCCAGCGCCCCCGGGTGTTCGGGCTCGAACTCTCCATTTCCTCGCCATCCCCTCGTCAGCCGATGGCGGGCGAGGGCGGGCGATGGCGGGGTCCGGTTTCTCGTGCGGGGGGATCCCGCGAACAGAGGGCAGTCTGGAGGGCCCCGAGAGCCGCTGCTCGTTCCCTGATCGTTGCGCAGGGCCACTCCGGGAGAGACCGACCGACTCGCGAAGAATCCACGAGACCGGAACGAGCCGCCCGGGGCGGATTGCTGGCGCCCGAACGCCCTACCGACTACCTACGAATTCGACCTTTTTCTTTCGACGGGCCGGCATGGCCGTGCAAAATCGACAGGGAGAGTCATGGATCTCGAGCCGAGCGTCAACTCGGATCCCCGCCGGAATCTGCCCTCCGTGGACCGCCTGGTCCGGCAGGCCCGGGCCCGGGAGCCGGATCTCCCCCCGTGGGCGTTGGCCGCCGCCGCCCGTCAGCAGATCGAGGTTCATCGGCGGGCCCTCGCGTTTCTCGCCTCGGAGCCGAACGTGCAGTCGAGTGACCCTCCGGGGATTCCTCCCCAGGCGGGGCCGATCCTCGAGACTGTGGTTTCGGTAGCTCGCGCCCTCGCCCGCAGACACCCGAGGGGCGTCCTGAATGCGACTGGAGTCCTCCTGCATACGAACCTCGGCCGAGCGCCCCTGCCCGCGGCCGCCCGCCAGGCCGTCGCGGAGGCGGCGCGGGGCTACTCGGATCTCGAGCTCGATCTCGCCTCGGGGCAGCGCGGGGCACGGCTCGGGGCGCTCGAGGCCAAGCTGATCGCCGCGAGCGGCGCCGAGGCGGCGCATGTGGTGAACAACTGCGCCGCCGCCGTGCTGCTCGCGCTGAACACCCTCGCCCTCGATCGCTCGGTCCTCGTCTCGCGCGGAGAGCTCGTCGAGATCGGGGGCTCCTTCCGGGTGCCGGCGATCATGGAGCGGGCCGGCGTCCGCCTGGTCGAGGTCGGGACGACCAACCGTACCCACCTCGCGGACTACGAGGCCGCGATCGATTCCGGGACGGCCCTGATCCTCAAGGTGCATCGCAGCAACTTCGAGCAGCAGGGCTTCGTGGCCGAGACGGGGCTCCGCGAGCTGGCAGGCCTCGCGCGCTCGCGCGGGCTTCCGTTGATGGAGGATCTCGGCAGCGGGACCCTGCTGGACCTGCGTGGAGAGGGCCTCCCCGAGGACTCCTTCGTACCGGCCCGTCTGGCTTTGGGAGCGGATCTGGTCTGCTTCTCGGGCGACAAGCTGCTGGGGGGACCTCAGGCGGGAATCCTGCTCGGCCGACGCGAGTGGATCGAGGCGATGCGGCGCAATCCCCTGACGCGGGCCCTCCGGATCGACAAGCTCACGCTCGCGGCGCTCGACGCCACGCTCGACCTCGTGCTGGATGCGCCGTCGCGGGGTGGAGCCATTCCGGTCGTGGCCGGGCTGCGGGCTGGGGTCGAGGTGCTCGAGCCCCGGGCGCGTCGGATCCTCGAAGCGCTGGAGCCGCTGCTGCCCGAGGGCTGGAAGGCTCGCATCGAGCCGAGCGAGAGCGCCGTCGGAGGCGGCTCGCTTCCCGGGCATCGCCTGACGGGACGCGCCGTCGTGCTGTCCGGTGGATCGCCGGGAGATCTCGCAGAGCGCCTGCGCGCAGCGCCGACGCCGCTGCTCGCACGCATCCAGGACGAGACGCTGTGGCTGGACGTCCGCACGCTCGGCGACGAGGAGCTGCCGGCCGTGATCGAGGCCCTCGCCTTCGCCTTCTCCTTCGGGTCGCCGGGAGCTTCGGGTGGAGCCTCTGGCTGAGCGCCGGACGGGGCTCGAGCGCTGCCGCCTTCGTTGCCCGGGGATGCGGCTTTGGTAGGCTTCACTCGCCCCCGAACCCCCCGTTCGTCGTGCGAGAGGACCGACCCGATCGGATCCTCTCGATGAGCTCGACCGAGAGGCGGACGATCCACCCATGAGGCAACCCTCAGGCATTCCGAGCGAATCGCCGCGGAGCCCCGACGCCGGACCTCGGCTGCTGGCGATCGGCGGCGGCAAGGGCGGCGTGGGCAAGACCTTCGTGACGGCCAATCTCGCCACGGCGCTCGCCCGCCTGGGCAAGCGCGTGCTCGTCGTCGACGCCGATCTCGAGGGCGCCAACCTGCATACCTGTCTCGGCGTGCCGTCCCCGCGTCACAGCCTGGCGGACTTCGTGTCCGAGCGCGAGGAGGATCTCGGCAAGCTCATCGTCGACACGCCGCTGGAGAACCTGAAGCTGATCGCCGCGACGCACGGCAACCTCGCCGATGCGCAGCCCGGACATCTTCGCCGCGTACGCCTGCTGCGCGGCCTGCGCCAGCTCGATGCCGACCTCGTCCTGCTCGATCTCGGCGCCGGCTCCCATGCCTCGGTCCTCGACTACTTCCTGGTCTCCGACGACGGGATCATGGTGCTCCAGCCCGAGCCGACCTCCGTCGAGAACGCCTACACGTTCCTGCGCGCGGCCTTCTACCGCAGGATGCGGCTCGCGATGGTCGGTCATGGCGTGCGGCAGCTCGTCACCCTGGCGATGGACCAGCGCAACGAGCGAGGCATTCGCACGCCCCTCGATCTGCTCCGCGAGATCGAGAGCACCGACTCGGTCGAGGCACGCCGCTTCGTCGAGACCATGCGTCTCTTTCGTCCGCGTCTGATCGTGAACGGGGTCCGGACGGCGGAGGACGTCAAGCTGGGCTTCGCCGTGACGAGCGTCTGCAAGAAGTATTTCGGCATCGACGCCGAGTATCTCGGCTACGTGAACCACGACGAGGAGGCGCGGCGATCGGTCTCGGTCCGACGTCCCGTGGTCGATCTCGTGAGCGACTCCGACGTCTCGATCTATCTGCAGCGCATCGCTCGCAAGCTGCTCGGGCTTCCCTCCTCCGGTCCCATCTCCGGCGCCTCAGGCGCCCCCGCAGCGGCCGGGGAGGGCGGACCAGGGGCCTTCCGTGGCACGTCGCCGGGAGGGAGCCAGGCATGAAGAGCATCGACGAGCTCGACTACTACGAGCTGCTCGAGGTGCCGCGGACGGCGGATGCCGCCGAGATCGAGCGGGCCTATCGGCTGGCGCAGCAGACCTACGCCGAGGGGTCGCTGGCGCTCTACTCGGTCTTCGAGAGCCTCGATGCCGCAGCCATCCGGCAGCGCCTCGACGAGGCCTTCGCGGTGCTCGCCGATGCGGAGAGGCGGTCCGTCTACGATCGGGAGAGCGCACCGGCAGGGACGCCGTTCGGAGCCGGACCGGGGGACGATGCGGACTCGCGATCGGAAGGCGTCGCAGGGCTGCCGCCGGTGGGCCGGTCGTCGCGATCCTCCTGCGAGGCGAGATCGTTCGATGGGCTCGACGAGGCGGGCGGGGACCCGCCCCTCTTCGAGGACGAGGAGACCGGGGAGTTCGACGGCATCCGTCTTCGACGGGCTCGGCTCTTCCGGGGCTACGAGATCGATCACATCTCCGAGGTCACCAAGGTCAGCGGCATCCACCTGCGCAACATCGAAGACGAGAACTTCGGCGATCTGCCGGCCGACGTGTACGTCCGCGGGTTCGTGACCGCCTACGCACGAACCATCGGGCTCGATCCGCAGGTGGTCGTACCGAGCTACATGACCCGCGTGCGGGAGTTCAGGAGCGAGGGATCCCGCGCCCGGCTGATCGGTCGTCGCTAGCTCATGAACTCCGACCGAGCGAGGCGCGTGGATGCGGGCCGCTCGCCTCGAGGCCGGGACGATCGGCGTGATGATCGAAGGCAGCGAAGACAGCGAAGACGATCGCCAGGGCGAGGACGACGACGACCGTGAAGACGGCGAGCGGCTCGAGCTCAGGGTCGACGAGGCTCGAGCGGGCGGGCGCGCCGATGCCGTGCTGGCCTCGCTCGCCGGGGTCTCCCGAGCCCAGGCGAGGCGCTGGATCGACGCCGGGCGCGTCCGGGTGGGCGGAGATTCCGTCCGACCCAGCCGGACCCTCGTCCTCGGGGAGGTCATCGAGGCGCACCCGCCTCCGCCGACTCCCCTGGAGCTCGTGCCCGAGGCGATCCCGCTCTCGATCCTCCACGAGGACGCGCACCTGATCGTGCTGGACAAGCCCGCCGGGCTCGTCGTCCATCCCGCTCCCGGGCATCCGAGCGGCACGCTCGTCAACGCCCTGCTGGCGCATTGCGGAGACCTCGCCGGGATCGGGGGCGTCCTGCGGCCGGGCATCGTGCACCGTCTGGATCGGGGAACCTCCGGCGTGATGGTGGCGGCGAAGCACGACGAGGCGCATCGCGCGCTGGCGGCCCAGTTCGCCTCCCACTCGATCGAGCGCCGCTACCGGACGTTCGTGCGCGGGCAGCCGCGGGCCGACTCCGGACGCATCGTGCGACCGATCGGTCGCCATCCCCGGGATCGCAAGCGGATGTCGGTCGAGACGCGCGCCGGCCGCTTCGCCGCCACGGGCTGGCGCGTCGTGAGGCGATACCCGCGGGCTGGTGTGAGCGAGCTCGAGGTCGAGCCCCAGACGGGGCGGACCCATCAGATCCGGGTGCATCTCGCAGCAGCCGGTCTCCCGCTCGTCGGCGACGTCGTCTACGGCAGGGCGCGGGGGGCCGAGGCCGCCCTCGGCCGGCCGGCACTGCATGCAGAGATTCTGGGCTTCGATCATCCGGAGACGGGCGAGCGCATGCGATTTCGAGCGGAGCTGCCCGCCGATCTGCTCGATCTGGTGGCGAGCCTCGGGGGGGCGGAGGAGCCGGGCTCGGATGGAGAGACCGCCCCGGGCGGCCCGGAATCGGACCCGGACTCCGGCCGGCAAGGAGCCCCCGGGGCATGAAATCGCCTGCGCCGACGGTGGGGACACTTTGCGATCCTGTTCTCATGGATCTGGGCGTGCCCCATGGCTTCGGATGCCGCGGCGCGGATGTCCCCGCCTCGACCCGTCTCCCGAGGCAGGTTCACGGGACGGCCCTCTGGGACGCGTTCTCCGGGTCTCGGGCCGGAGAAGAGCCGGAAGAGCCGGCGGAGGCCGACGTCGTCCTCGGCTGCGGCGGAGCCCGGCGATCCGTGGGGATCGTCACGGCAGACTGCGTCCCGATCCTCGCCAGCGCTGCCGAGGGCGAGGCCGTCGTTGCGATCCACGCCGGCTGGCGGGGGCTCGCCGCGGGAGTGATCGAGAAGGGGCTCTCGGCGCTGCGGGACGCGGCGGGAGCCGGGTCGATCCGGGCGGCCATCGGGCCGGCTGCGCGCGGCTGCTGCTACGAGGTGGACGAGCCCGTGCGAGCCGCCTTGAGCGAGCGCTACGGCTCCCTTCTCGATCGGGAGGTGATCGCTCCCCGCCGACCCGGACATTTTCGACTGGATCTCTCCCGTCTGGCAGAACGCATCGTTCGGGAGTCCGGTGTCTCGGAGGCCTGCCTCGGGACCCGTCATCGGGTCTGTACGATCTGCGACCCCGTTCGCTTCGAGTCCCATCGCCGCGATGGAGCCCGGGCAGGTCGTCTGCGACATTTCATCACGACCGTGTGAACCGGCCCTGGTCAGGGTTGACAGGTCACGAGCCTGCCCGTAGATTGATCGTGCTTCGGACCCCTCGTTGGCGGAGCCACCCGAGACGCTCTGCTCTCGTGATGATCCCGCCGATCGAGCTTTGGATCGAGCTTTGGATCGAGCTTAGAGGGTCCTCGATTTCGTTCAACTTCGGGTTCGGTACCGTCGAAGGGTCATGACAGGCCCCGGGCTGCGGCTCCAGATCCCCCGAGCAGAGCCAGGTAGAGATCGGAAAAGAACCCGGACCCGATCAGTCCAGCGCAGGCCGGATCTCCCAGACGGCCGCCCCCATCGACCGGCGAACCCGACGATCCTGCGCGGCAGGAATCGATCCCCAGATCGCGAATTCCACCCCGACCGATCTCCTCCCCCGTGGACGATTCGCCCGAACCCAGCCAGATCGCGGAGCTCCAGCTCCCCACGAATCCCCGAAAGTCCCGAACCCTCAGATCGAATCAACCCCATCGAGCCAAGAAGAGAGAAGCCACGTGAGTAGTGATCGCGCGTCCGAGAGCAAGGACGGATCCGGTTCCCAGTCCAATCGAAATCGCCGAGGACGAGGTCGTCGGTCCCGCACCTCGGGCGGGAGCGGGGGTGGCGGCGGTCGCAGCCATCGCGGCGGCGAGGCCAAGAGGGACTACCTGCCGAGCGACGCCGAGCTGGCCGAGGAGGAGGCCTCGCTCGAGAACCAGGTGGACGACGGCTCGGAGAAGATCGTGGTCCGCGAGCTGAAGGCGAAGGCGATGCCCGAGCTGACCCAGCTCGCCGAGTCGATGGACGTCGAGAACGCCGCCGGCCTCCGCAAGCAGGATCTGGTCTTCGCGATTCTGAAGGCCCAGACCGAGAAGCGCGGAAAGATCTTCGCCGAGGGCGTGCTGGAGATCCTGCAGGACGGCTTCGGCTTCCTGCGTGCCCCGGACCAGAACTACCTGGCCGGTCCGGACGACATCTACGTGTCGCCGTCGCAGATCCGCCGCTTCAACCTCCGTACGGGCGACACGGTCGAGGGACAGGTCCGCTCGCCGAAGGAGGGCGAACGTTATTTCGCGCTGCTCAAGGTCGAGTCGATCAACTTCGAGGAGCCCGGCAAGGCCAAGCAGAAGATCCTCTTCGACAACCTGACGCCGCTCTATCCGCAGGAGAAGTTCAACCTCGAGACCAAGGGCGGCGGGATGACGACCCGCATCATCGACCTGATCGCACCGCTCGGAAAGGGCCAGCGTGCGCTGATCACCTCTCCGCCCAAGGCCGGCAAGACGATGCTCCTGAAGGACATCGCCAACGCGATCGCCGAGGGCAATCCCGAGTCGTACCTGATCGTGCTGCTGATCGACGAGCGGCCCGAGGAGGTGACCGACATGCAGCGAACGGTGAAGGCCGAGGTGATCTCCTCGACCTTCGACGAGCCGGCCACGCGTCATGTCCAGGTCGCCGACATGGTGATCGCCAAGGCCAAGCGCCTCGTCGAGCACGGTCGCGACGTCGTGATCCTGCTCGACTCGATCACGCGACTCGCCCGGGCGCACAACACGGTCGTGCCCCACTCGGGCAAGATCCTGTCGGGCGGCGTCGACTCGAACGCGCTCCACAAGCCGAAGCGCTTCTTCGGTGCGGCGCGCAACGTCGAGGAGGGAGGCAGCCTGACCATCGTGGGCACCGCGCTCATCGACACGGGATCGCGGATGGACGAGGTGATCTTCGAGGAGTTCAAGGGCACGGGCAACTGCGAGATCGTCCTCGATCGCAAGCTCGCCGACCGGCGGACCTACCCGGCGATGGACATCAACCGCTCGGCGACCCGTCGCGAGGAGCTCCTCATGGACGAGAACTCGCTCAACCGCATGTACATCCTGCGGAAGGTCCTCGCGCCGCTCTCGCCGGTCGACTCGATGGAGTTCCTGATGGGCAAGATCGAGAAGACCGACTCGAACGCGGAATTCCTCGAGTCGATGAATTCATAGCGCCCGGATCGCTCTCGCGATCTCCCGATCTCCCGATTGCGGCCCCAGTCTCTCGGAGCGAGCCGGGAGGCGACCGCGCCGGCTCGCCCGAGATTCCCACACACTCGAGTGCAGGCCCATGATAGGGTGCGCGCAGGGCGTCTCCCGGGGGCAGCGATCCCCTTCCCAGGCCGATGCTGTCGTCCGAGAGGCGTCGCGGCGCGTCGCCGGGCCGTCGAGGGCGTCGCCGCTCTCGGCGGCCCGCAGCGTCTCGTCCCGGGCCAGCGCGGAGGGCTTCGCCGAAGCTCCCTTGCAGGCCTCTCCCTCCCCCATTAGCCTCTCGCCGGGCAGCGCGGTCCTCCGAACTGCCCGGAAAGAGTGAGAAACTCCGCCCTCCGGACATCGCCGACCCGTCCTCGGAGAGGGCGGCCCTGGGCGGCCCCCTCTGGGGGGTCCGCGCGAGCACCGAGCAATCCCGTGGCCGATTTCCTGGAACGCATCGCCGAGGCCGAAGCGAGGGTCCGCGAGCTGGAGACCCAGCTCTCCGATCCGAACGTCGGCAGACAGCCGGGCGCGATCGAGAAGCTCGGTCGCCGACTCGGCTCGCTGCGTCCGCTGCTCGAGCTCGGCGAGCAGTACCGCGCGGCCCTGGCAGAGCTCGACGAGTCCAAGGCGATGCTCGGTGACGAAGATCCGGAGGTCGCAGAGCTCGCCCGGGGCGAGATCGATCGCCTCGAGGAAGAGATCCCGGCGCTCGAGACCCGGCTTCGGCTCCTGCTGACCCCCAAGGACCCGAACGACGAGCGGAACGCGCTCTTCGAGATCCGCGCGGGCACGGGGGGCGACGAGGCAGCGCTCTTCGCCGCCGATCTCTTCCGGATGTACACACGCTATGCGGAGGAGCGCGGCTGGAAGGTCGAGACGCTCTCGGCCTCCGAGACCGACGGCGGTGGCTTCAAGGAGATCATCGCGAAGGTCTCCGGCGAGGACGTCTTCAGTCGCCTCAAGTACGAGAAGGGGGTTCACCGCGTCCAGCGCGTGCCGGCGACCGAGTCCCAGGGCCGCATCCACACCTCCACCGTGACGGTGGCCGTGATGCCCGAGGCCGAAGAGGTCGACGTCGACATCCGGAACGAGGACCTCCGGATCGACGTCATGCGCGCCGGTGGGCCCGGCGGCCAGAGCGTCAACACGACCGACTCGGCCGTGCGCATCACGCATCTCCCGAGCGGCCTCGTCGTGCAGTGCCAGGACGAGAAGAGCCAGCACAAGAACAAGGCGAAGGCGATGACCGTCCTGCGCACGCGGCTGCTCGACCTCGAGCAGGAGCGTGCGGACGCGGAGCGGGCGAGCGAGCGGCGCTCCCAGGTCGGGACGGGCGAGCGCAGCGAGAAGATCCGGACCTACAACTTTCCGCAGGGCCGGGTCACCGATCACCGCGCCGGGGTGACGCTCCACAAGCTCGACGCCGTGATGGCGGGCGAGATGGACGAGCTGCTCGATGCCGTCCACTCGAAGATCGCGGCGGCGCGAGAGGGCGAGGTCGAGGCCCGGTGAGCGGAGTCGACCCCGCCCCGAGCGCCGTCCGCTCGGGGGCGGCCCGCAGCGAGCGCAGCTGGACGGTGCTCGAGCTGCTTCGCTGGACGACGGACTACTTCGCTCGCCGGGGTATCGAGACCCCGCGCCTCGACGCCGAGGTGCTGCTGGCCCATGCGCTCGACAGCGAGCGCCTGCGGCTCTATATCGACTATGAGAAGCCCGTCGAGCCCGCGGAGCGCGAGCGCTTCCGCGGCCTCGTCCAGCGTCGCGCCAGCGAGCGGGTCCCGGTCTCCCTGCTGCTGGGGGAGCGTGAGTTCTGGTCGCTCTCCCTGCGCGTCTCGAGCGACGTGCTCACGCCGCGGCCCGAGACCGAGACGCTGGTGGAGGCCGCGCTGGGGAGGCTCGCCGACGAGGAGAGGCCCTATCGCGTGCTGGATCTCGGGACGGGCTCGGGGGCGATCGCCCTCGCGATCGCGTCCGAACGGCCACATGCAGAGCTCACGGCGACGGACCTTTCGAAGGCGGCGCTACAGATTGCGATCGAAAATGCCGATCATCTGCATGCGAGAGAGAGGATCCGCTTCCTGGAGGGCGACCTCTTCGAGCCGGTCGGCGACGAGCGCTTCGAGCTCATCGTCTCGAACCCGCCCTACGTGGCGCGGGCCGATGAGTCGACGCTGCCTCCGGAGCTCGCCCACGAGCCCGAGCTGGCTCTGTTCGGCGGGTCCGACGGGCTGGAGGTGATCCGGCGTCTGGTGGCCGAGGCGGGCGCTCATCTCTGGCCGGGGGGCTGGCTCGAGATCGAGCTGGCGCCGGAGCAGGTCGGGGCCGTCGAGCGGATGCTCGAGCAGGCGGGATTCGAGGACGTCGAGCGACGTCTCGACCTGACGAGGAGGCCGCGAGTCGTCGGGGCTCGTTGGTCCGGGGGTCGAGCGGAGGGATCCGGAGTCGCCGGGTGATCGGACGCGAGTCCCCTCACGCGACAGGGAGGTGCCGGAGATGGCAGCCAGGTCGAGCGGAAAGCTGATGCGTGTGGTGGCGAGCGACGCCGCGGACTTCGAGGAAGCCTGGAGCGAGATCTGCGATCGGCGGGTCGGGAGCGACGTCGACGTCGAGAAGGACGTCGCGAAGATCATCGCCGAGGTCAGAGCCGGCGGAGACGAAGCGCTCCGCGGCTTCGTGAAGAAATTCGATGGCGCCCGCCTCGACACCCTCGAGGTCGGTCGGGACGAGTGGGACGAGGCCTGCGAGCAGGTCGACTCGGCCGACCGGGCCGCGATCGGCAAGGCGGCGATGCGGGTGCGGGAGTTCCATCGCAAGCGGATTCCGTCGAGCTGGGAGATGCGCGAGGAAGGCGGGGGCTACATGGGCCAGCGCGTCCGCCCGCTCGCCCGCGTCGGTCTCTACGTGCCCGGCGGCAAGGCGGTCTACCCCTCGTCGGTGGTCATGAACGCGATTCCGGCCTCGGTGGTCGAGGTGCCCGAGATCCTGATGGTGACGCCCCCGGGCAAGGACGGGACGATCCGTCCCGAGGTCCTGATGGCAGCTCGGGTCGCCGGCGTCCACCGCGTCTTCAAGATGGGCGGCGCGCATGCCGTCGCGGCGCTGGCCTACGGCACGGAGACGGTGCCCCGGGTCGACAAGATCACGGGCCCCGGCAGCATCTGGGTCGCCACCGCGAAGAAGCAGGTCTTCGGCCAGGTCGGCATCGACAGCGAGGCCGGTCCGACCGAGGTCGCGATCGTGGCCGACCGGAGCGCGACCCCCGCCTGGATCGCGGCGGATCTGATCTCCCAGGCCGAGCACGACGAGCTGGCCCAGGCCGTCCTGATCACCCATGTGAAGGGACTGGTCGGCCGCGTCCAGGAGCAGATCAGCCGGCAGATCGCCAAGCTCGACCGCGCGGACATCGCGCGCAAGTCGCTCCAGTCGCGCGGTGCGATCGTGCAGACCCGCAATCTGGAGGAGTCCATGCGGCGGGCCGACGAGTACGCCGCGGAGCATCTGGTGCTGGCGGTCGAGGATCCGGAGAAGGTCTCGAAGACCGTCCAGAACGCGGGCGCCATCTTCCTGGGGCACTACACTCCAGTGGCGGTCGGGGACTACCTCGCCGGACCGAATCACGTGCTCCCCACAGGGGGGACGGCGCGCTTCTTCTCTCCGCTCTCGGTGGAGGACTTCCTCAAGCGCACGAGCTTCATGAAGTTCGAGCCTCCGAAGCTCCGCGAGCTGGGCGCCGACCTCGTGCGGCTCGCAAACGTGGAAGGGCTGACCGGGCATGGCGCGTCGGTAGAGCTGCGGCTACAAAAGATCCGTCGCGCGCGTCGCGAGCGGGAGGCCGCTCGCGAGATCGAGCTCTGAATCGGATCCCGTCTCCCTTCGATGTGCCCTCCGGACGGGCCCGGCAGGCGAGCGGGGTCGGGAGTCTCGGCGGCGGCTTGTCCTCGTGCTCCGGCCCCTGGGTGCCGGGCCCTGCCTCGAGACGAACCCCGGAGAACCCCGATGTCGCCCAAAGCGAAGCAGCCCGCCGCTGGAGGACGAGATGGAGCCAGCGCGAGCCGGGTCGCCACCCTCGCCCGCAAGACCAAGGAGACCGAGATCCGGATCCGGCTCGATCTCGACGGGTCCGGGCAATACGCGATCTCGACGGGCATCCCCTTCTTCGACCACATGCTGGAGTCCTTCGCGCGCCACGGTCTCTTCGATCTGGAGCTGAACGCGAAGGGAGACATCGAGGTCGACCTCCACCACACGGTCGAGGACGTGGGCATCGCGCTCGGTCAGACCTTCCGCGAGGCGCTGGGCTCCGCGGTCGGCATCCGGCGCTTCGGCTCCTGCCTGCTCCCGATGGCCGAGTCGAAGGTCGAGGTCGCGGTCGACGTCTCGAACCGACCCTATCTCGTGTACCACCTGCCCCTCGAGAACGATCGCATCGGCGGCTTCGACGCGACGCTCACCGAGGATTTCATGTACGCCTTCTCCCAGAGCGCCGGGCTCGATCTGCATGTCGAGAAGCGTTATGGGCGGAGTCCGCACCACTGCGTCGAGGCCGCCTTCAAGGGCGTGGCCCGCGCGCTGCGCGACGCCGTGGCGATCGATCCGCGCGAGAGCGGTCTGCCGACCGTGAAGGGAGCTCTGTAGTCCGATGAGCGGAAGGAGACCGCGCATCGCGCTGGTCGACTACGGAGCGGGGAACCTTCGAAGCGTGGCGAAGGCGCTCGAGCGCTCGGAGATGGAGCCCGTCGTCACGGGCGACCCGGCGGTCGTCCGAGCGCTGGACGGGGTGTTGCTGCCGGGGGTCGGCGCCTTCCGGGATGCCGTCCAGGCGCTCGAGAAGGCGGGCCTCGTCGACGCGATCCGCGACGTCACCCAGAACCATCGCCGGCCCTATCTCGGCCTCTGCTTCGGGCTGCAGCTGCTCTTCGACGAGGGAGAGGAGCATGGTCGCACGCCGGGCTTCGGCATCTTCTCCGGCCGGGTGACGCGCTTTCCGGAGTCGGATCCGCAGGGAAGGCCGCTATGCGTGCCCCACATCGGCTGGAACGAGGTCCGCTTCGCCGGCGATCATCCGATGCTCGAGGCGCTGCCCGAGCGCGACATCTTCTACTTCGTCCACTCCTACCGCCCGGTACCGGAGGATCCCTCGATCGTCGTCGGCCGAACCGATCATGGAGGCGAGTTCGCGGCGGCCGTGGCCCGCGACAACATCTTCGCGGTCCAGTTCCATCCCGAGAAGAGCCAGTCCGCGGGCAAGCGCCTGCTCGACGCCTATCGTCGCTGGCTGGAGACGAGCCGATGACCGCGCGCTCCGCGTTCGAGCTGATTCCCGCGATCGACCTCCTGGCGGGCGAGGCCGTGCGTCTGACCCAGGGGCGCTACGACGAGGCCACGGTCTACGACCGGGACCCCGCCGAGGTCGCGCGTCGCTTCGCCCGGGCCGGCATCCGGCGCCTCCACGTCGTCGATCTCGAGGGCGCGAAGGCGGGCGAGCCGATGCAGGGAGGGGCGGTGCGTCGGATCCTCGAGGCGGTCGGAGACGTGCCGGTCCAGCTCGGCGGAGGACTGAGGACGCTCGACGGAATCGCGGAGGCCCTGTCCTGGGGACTCGATCGCGTGATCCTGGGCACGGTCGCGCTGCGGGACCCCGAGCTCGTGCGGAGCGCGGCCCGGCGTCATCCCGGCCGCATCGTCGTCGGAATCGACGCACGCGAGGGTCGCGTCGCCGTCGAGGGCTGGATCGAGGCGAGTGAGACGACCGCCGTCGATCTCGGCAAGCGCTTCGAGGACGCGGGAGTCGCGGCCCTCGTCTACACGGACATCGCGCGGGACGGCATGCTCACCGGCCCCAATCTCGAGGCCACGACGGCGTTGGCGGAGAGCGTCACGATTCCCGTCATCGTCTCCGGAGGCGTGTCCTGCGGCCAGGACGTCATCGAGGCCGCCCGGCTCGCGCCGAAGGGGCTCTGCGGCGTGATCGTCGGACGCGCCCTCTATACCGGAGACGTCGATCTCGAAGAGGCGCTTCGAGCCGTCTCCGCCCTGGAGGCCTGACGATGCTCCTCAAGCGCATCATCCCCTGCCTGGACGTCGACCAGGGCCGCGTCGTGAAGGGGGTGAGATACGTCGACCATGTGGACGCGGGCGACCCCGTCGAGGTGGCCCGGCGTTACGACGCCCAGGAGGCCGACGAGATCACCTTCCTCGACATCTCGGCCAGCCACGAGGAGCGGGGCATCCTGCTCGACGTCGTGTCCCGGACGGCCGAGAGCGTCTTCATGCCGCTCACCGTGGGCGGCGGCGTGCGCTCGCTCCAGGACGTCCGGGATCTGCTCAATGCGGGCGCCGACAAGGTCTCGATCATGACTGCGGCCGTGAAGAACCCCGATCTGGTGAACGAGACCGCGAGCAAGATCGGGAGTGCCAACCTCGTCGTCGCGATCGACGCCCGGAACGTGGCGGCGGAGGGCGATCCGCCGCGCTGGGAGGTCTGTACCCATGGCGGCCGGCGACCGACCGGGATCGACGCCGTCGAGTGGGCCGCCCGGATGGCCGAGGCCGGCGCGGGCGAGATCCTGCTGACGAGCATGGACCGGGACGGCACCCGCAGCGGCTACGACCTCGACATGCTCCGGGCCGTGGCCGATCGGGTCACGATTCCCGTCATCGCCTCCGGCGGGGGAGGTCGCTCGGAGGATCTCGCCCGGGCCCTGGACGATGGTCCCGACGGGGGACATTGCCAGGCGGCGCTCGCGGCCTCCATCTTCCACTTCAAGGAGACGACGGTCGGCGACGTCAAGCGGGATCTCCTGGCGGCGGGGATTCCTGTGCGTCCGCCGGTCGGAGAGAGCGAGCCGACGGACGTCGGCTGATTGAGCCGGTGTGGGGGGTGCGCTAGCTTCCGGCGCTTTCCTCGAGGGCCTTCGGGACTCGTGGGCGGCTTCCCTGCTGGGATGGGCTCCTCGAACGCGTCGGACTCCGCCTCGCCTCCTCCTGAGCTCGCGGCGGCATCGGATTCCGGGGAGTGAGCCGCGGGACCGGGTCTCGGGACTCCGCCCTGGCCTCGAGAGTCGGGGGCCCGGAGACTCAGGCGTCGGATTCGGGTGTCGGATTCGGCCGCCAGAGAAGGCGGCGAAGCGAGTCGGCAGAGGCGGGCAGGCGAGCGAAGCGCCAGAGAGGCGGGTGCGCGCGTGGCCGAAGCCGAGATGGAAGAGAGAACGGAAGAGAAGATTCAGACGAGCCGCAACGGGGATGCAAACGAGCAGCACGCGAATCGATCCAGTGAAGATCGCGTGCCACGTCCGAGAGGCCGGGGTTACTCATAGGGGTGATCCGGGTGCGGGTCGGGCCGACGCAGGTCGGTCGTCCCGCTCGAACGTGTCGATTGGATCCCCCCGACGGCGAGGGGAGCGGACATGCCGGTGATCAAGATCAAGGAGAGCGAGTCCTTCGAGGGCGCGCTCAAGCGTTTCAAGAAGACCTGCGAGAAGGCAGGCATCCTGACGGAGCTTCGGCGTCGAGAGTATTACGACAAGCCGAGCATCCGGAAGAAGAAGAAGCAGGCGGCGGCGCGCAAGCGAGCGCTCAAGAAGATGCGGCGATCGATGAGCTGAGCTTCTTCCTGCCATCGAGAGGATCGAGTTGAGCCGGATCCCCGAAGCCACGATCCAGGAGATCCGAAGTCGGGCCGACATCGTCGCCCTCGTCTCTCGCTATGTCGAGCTGAAGCAGGCCGGACGAAGCTGGAAGGGGCTCTGTCCCTTTCACGACGAGAAGACCCCCTCCTTCAACGTCAATCCCGATCGCGAGATCTTCCACTGCTTCGGCTGCCAGGCAGGCGGTGACGTGATCGGCTTCTTGATGAAGCACGACGGGCTCACCTTTCCCGAGGCCGCGCGGACGCTGGCCGGGGAGCTCGGAATCGAGATCCCCGACGAGCGGGACGGGGAGGAGCGCGCCCTCGGCGCACGGGTCTTCGAAGCCAACGCCCTCGCTCAGGAGCTCTATCGCGAGGCGCTGCGCTCGCCCGAGGCCCGGAGCGCGCGAAGCTATCTGGTCTCCAGGGGGCTGGACGGGCAGGCCGCCGAGCGATTCGGCATCGGCTTCGCGCCGGCACGCTGGGACGCAGTGGCCGAACGGCTTCGCCAGGCCCGGATCCCCGCCGACGTCGGCGCGCGGGCGGGCCTGCTGGCGGAGCGCAGGTCCTCGAAGGGTCATTACGATCGGCTGCGAGGGCGGATCACCTTTCCGATCCAGGACGTGCGCGGGCGGGTGATCGGCTTCGGGGGTCGGGCGTTGGAGCCCGATCAAGAGCCCAAATACCTGAACACGCCCGAGAGCCCCGTCTTCCAGAAGCGCCAGGCCTTCTATGGCTATCCGGAGGCGCTCGAGCCGATCCGACGCGCCGGACGCGCCATCCTGTGCGAGGGCTATTTCGATCAGATCGCCTTCGCGCGAGCGGGTCTGGGCGAGGCGCTGGCGACGTGCGGGACCGCCCTGACTCCCGAGCATGGCACGCAGCTTCGACGGCGCACGCGCGAGATCGTGCTCGTCTTCGATGGCGACGAGGCGGGCCGGCAGGCGACGGAGAAGGCGCTCGCCCTGCTCCTGCCCCATGGCCTGCGGATTCGCTCGGCCCTGATTCCCGGTGGCGGCGATCCCGACGACCTGCTGAGCAAGGAGGGGCCCGAGGCCCTGCGCCGGCTCGTCGACGAGGCGCCCGATGCGCTCGAGATGGCGATTCGTAATGCGGTGCGTCACGGCGTCGCGACGCCAGACCAGAAGGCGGACGCCGTCGCGAGGGTCGCGCCGCTCGTCGCCCGCGTCGCGGATGCGGTCTCGCGCGACGAGTACACGCGGCGCCTGGCGCTGGCCGTCGATGCATCCGCGTCCGCCGTCGCGAGCCTGATCCGTGATGCAGTGCGCAGCCCCGAGCTGACGCCTCGCGTCGATCCGGATGCACTGAGCCCGGCGCGATCGCGGCGCGACGCCCCCGAAGAGAGACAGCTGCGTGCACTCGCTCGTCTCTGTCTCCT